>NZ_JBNNTI010000027.1:0-56848 GCF_050278625.1 Viridibacillus sp. NPDC096237
TTGGTACAATACTATTCGGTCGCACAGCAAACTAGGCTATCAAAGTCCGGTCGCTTATAAAAACTTAGCCCTTAAAAAAGTTGTTTGATTTAGTGATGACATACCAACGTGATCATAAATCCAAAAAGGGGCAATTGAGAATAAAGGATAATAAGAAATATTCCATGGGAACTAGTGCTATAAAAAAGGGAATTAGTTACGGAACTTGCTTATCTATGATTATTTCCTACACTATATATCATTCAATAGGATGGGCTATTATACACGGGTGTTTTAGTTGGCTTTACATTATATATTACTTTTTCAAATATTCACCCGGTTTATTTTAAAAATAGAAAAGTAGAAGGTAGCATTTTATTGGTTTGGAGAAGCGTCGGCTCGGCGCTCGACCGCGATTTTGTGGTCCTTTTTCTTCTAGATTCCGCAATATCGTTGCTTGTAATCCAGAAACGAGTTGATCTAAAAGTTTATGTCATTCAACTGATAGTTTTCTCTGAAATTTTACGTAAAGTTCTTCATAATAGATATGATTGCCCCTCTTTAAATTTGTTTATCCCCTATAATATCTTACAAGCGTCACCTAATTACCTATTTTTAACAAAAATCTCCCTAATTTTTTCAATATTTTAAATCGCACAAATTGCACATTAATATATGTCTTTTCGGAGGGGATTTTAAGTATATGTAGAGTAGAGGCGTTTAAGAAAATGAACAAAGTGAAAATATATTCTGAAAGTAGGGGGTATGGATTTACAATTCTTATTTAAAGAGCCAATTATAGATTTTTTTAGAGTTAAGCCCTGGTTAGCAAGGGCTTAAGTGTAGCAATATTTATATCGTTTATTAACGGTTTAAGGTTGCGTTGATTTAGAAGCCTGGTTAGATTATAAGATGTTATTTTAAATATTTCTAATTCAAGTAAATTTGTTTGCTATTAATAAGATGGGGAGAAGATAAATATCTATTGGATGTAAAGATGAATAATCAAAAAAATAATTTCAATATTTAAGGGGAAGAAATTACTTCTCTTTTTTATTTTCTAGACCATAAGAGCAAGAATGAGGACGAATTGAAAGCGGATGTCTTGTTAAAATGAGATTCAATAAACATTAGGAGGGAATAAAGTGACTACGATTCAGGAATTCAATGAACTTCATTCGTCTAAGGAACCGTTATTTTTAGGGAATGCCTGGGAACGTCTATTAGCCTTAATTCACGAGAAAGTGGGCTTCAAAAACAATAACAGAAAATGTTAAAATACCTGTTTCCGCGGACATTGAAGCAGGATATAGTGAAGATATGGATACAATTGTCGAATATGTGTTAAGAACTGCAGAGGCTGGTGTTGCAGGAATCAACATTGAGGATTCGCTGAAAAACAAAAAGGACAAACGATTGATTGAACACAAGCGTACGTGGAAAGTGGGGCTAGTGGAATATTTATCCCCGGTTTAATTAAAGAAATTGCTATAAATGTAGACGCTCCACTCAACATATTATTTTAACCTTTTAACCATTTATCATAAGCTAAAAGACTTAGGTGAGAAACGTTTTAGCTTTGGAAATGTTTTATCGGATAAAGTAATCGCCTTTTTAGAAAAAAATGTGACACAAATACTGGAGTTAAAGGATACTTCACTTTTATATGAGATTAACTAAAAGGACGGGGAATTAATTGTGAAAAAGATTAATCTTTCTTTTGAAGAAATGTGGGAAAAGATTATTGCGTGTGATCGAACATACGATGGGGTATTTTTTACTGCAGTAAAAACAACTAAAATTTATTGCCGTCCTTCATGTAAATCAAGAAAGCCCAAAAAAATAAATGTAGAGTTCTACTATGACAACATTGAAGTTGAAAATGCTGGTTTCCGTGCTTGTAAGAGATGTCAGCCGGAAGTCGAGTATTCCCCACATATCGGACTTGTCAGAAATGTAACGACCTTTTTAATCAATCATTATAAACAAAAGTTATCATTACAGGATATTGCTGATAATGTTGGTATAAGCCCGTATCATCTTGATCGTCTATTTAAACAGGAAACTTCAGAAACTCCACGTACTTATTTAGAAAAAATACGAATCGATAAAGCAAAGTATCTTCTTAAAAGTACAGACCAGACAAATCTCGAGATTTGCTATGAAGTTGGATTCCAAAGCCCCTCTAATTTCTATAAGTCATTTCGTCGTATAACGCATTATTCACCTAGTGAATATCGTAGCCTTGAAGGATAAGGAGTTGTGGAAATGAAGTGGATTGATCACCAGTCATATATAGAAATTTGTCCACCTACAGAATTCAATTTTGAAGAGTGTTTAATGTTTTTAGGTAGATCTGACCAAGAAGTACTACATCAAATACGAGAGGGCTATTTATATAAACTGATAAAGGTGAAACAAGAGTTAGTACTATGTAAAATAGGATGCATTCATAATGTAATTCAAGTTGAATTCCCTATAAATCCACTCACAGAAGGTGTTCGTAAAGATGTGGCATCGTATATATGGGAATGGTTTGATTTGGGTAAAGATCTCCGTATATTTTATGATGCAGCAAAGCAGGACAAGGTATTGCAGGGTTTTGTTCATAAATATTATGGCTTAAGAATAATGTGTATTCCAGATTTATTTGAAGCACTGTCATGGGCAATTATTGGACAGCAAATAAATTTAACATTTGCTTATATATTAAAAAAACGCTTTGTTGAGACTTTTGGTGAAAGTCTTACTTTTAAAGGAGATACCTTTTGGCTATTCCCGAACTATGAAAAGATCGCAACTATAAGTGTAGATGAGTTAAGGAAACTGCAATTTTCAGTAAGAAAGGCCGAATATGTAATTGGCGTAGCTAAGATCATGGTAAATGATAAATTAACAAAGGAAATGTTACTTGGGCATCAGGATTATCAACAAATTCAAAAATCGCTAATGAAGATTAGAGGAATAGGAGCTTGGTCGGCTGACTATGTGATGATGAAATGCTTACATCAACCTTCTGCCTTTCCAATAACGGATGTAGGCCTCCACAATGCATTAAAGCTCCAATTAGGGCTTGAACGTAAGCCGACGATAGATGAAATCAAAGAGATATCAGAAAATTGGGTAGGCTTGCAAGCATACGCAACCTTTTATCTATGGAGGTCTTTATATGAGTAAGTTATATAAATTAGATTACGACTCTCCGATTGGAGTGATAGAAATAATAGGTACAGATGAAGCAATTAGCTCTATTATGTTTTCTGAACAGGACAGAGCCGTAAATAATACACAAGAAGAAACGCCAATTGTTTTAGAAAATTGCTACAGTCAACTGGATGAATATTTTAAAGGCAAGCGTCATGAATTTACTTTTCCCATTAAATATGAGGGTACAGATTTTCAAAAAATTGTGTGGAACGCATTAACAAGTATTTCTTATGGAAAAAACAGCCTCTTATAAAGATATTGCTGTTTCAATAGAAAGTGAAAAAGCCATTAGAGTAGTAGGAAATGCAAATGGAAAGAATAAATTAAGTATAGTTATTCCTTGTCACCGAATTATTGGATCAAACGGGAATTTAACAGGTTATGCAGGTGGCTTGTGGAGAAAGGAATGGCTATTGCAGCATGAAAAAACTTGTAATAGGGAAGTACGACATGTGATGAAATATAACTCTTTAAAATAAAAAAGAGAGAATAGACAATTACCTATTCTCTCTTTTCAGATAGAAGTACTGTTTAAAATTTGTACAGTCCTACAATCATGTTTAAATCTTATTTAGTATAGTTATCAAAGTAACCTTGGATAAAGATCATTGGAGTACCTTTGTCACCACTACCTGATGTTAGATCAGATAGTGAACCGATTAAGTCAGTAAGTTGACGAGGTGTAGTACCTTGTGCTTCCATTGCTCCTACAAGGTCAGTGCCTTTATTATCAATGTATTCAGAGATAGCCTTTTTAAGTTCTTCTCCTCTTAAGTCAGCAAAGTTATTATCAGCTAGGTACTTTAATTTGATTTCATTCGGTGTGCCATTAAGGCCGGCTGTGTAAGCAGGTGATACAACTGGATCAGCTAGCTCCCAAATTTTACCTATAGGGTCTTTGAATGCGCCATCACCGTAAATCATAACTTCAACATTTTTGCCTGTTTTCTCTTTTAGCGTTTGTTGAATTTTATCTACAACAGGTTGGCAATTACGTGGGAAAAGTTTCACACTGTTTTCTGTTGATTTGTTTGAACCTAGTAGACCGTAACTTTCGTTGAAGCCACTACCATCAATTGATTCAGCTAAGATGTTATCTAGGCTGTAGATTTTTTCACCACCGTTTGCTTTTAAAATTCGTTTTGTTCTAAATCTTGTATGGATATCACAAGTTAGCACGCTCTTAGTGTATTCTAAAATTGTTTTTGGATTGTTTGAGAAGATTACTTCACATTCAACACCATATTCTTCAACTAATGATTTGTAGTAATCGATATAGTCAACACCAGTGAAAGTGTGTTTGTTGTGTCCGAATAATTCGCGGAATTGTTTTTCAGTTAACACGTCCGTCCATGGGTTAACACCTTTTTCATCAAGTATGTCAAGATCAACTAAGTGGTTACCTACTTCATCTGATGGGTAGCTAAGCATTAAAATAACTTTTTTAGCGCCTTTTGCAATACCACGAAGACAAATAGCAAAGCGGTTACGACTCAATATAGGGAAAATAACACCTACAGTGTCATCTCCAAATTTAGCACTAACGTCTTTTGCGATGTGATCAATTGAAGCATAATTACCTTGAGCGCGAGCAACGATTGATTCTGTTACTGTCACGATATCTTTATCTTGAATAGTAAAGCCTTCAACTTCTGAAGCTTTTAATACACTTTCTACAACGATATCTTCGATACTATCACCTTGATTAATAATTGGGCCACGAAGACCTCTTACAACTGTTCCAACTACTCTTTCCAAAATAATCGCTCCTCATTGCTATATTGTTTACTATTATTTTTTTATTCCCACAACTTGTAATATACCTCTAAATAGTGATATAAGTAAAATTAATATATCAAATGATAGGTATAAGGTGAATTTATATGGTAAGTAAATTAGATTTATATAAAGTGTTTTGTAAAGTGGGTAAAAGCTCGAGTTTTTCAAAAGCCGCCAATGATCTGTATATGACACAACCAGCTGTTAGTCAGGCGATTAAACAATTAGAAAATGAACTAGATATCCGCCTATTTAATAGAACACCTAAAGGGGTCTCTTTAACGTACGAAGGTAGTCTGTTATTCGAATATGCAAATTCAGCTATTAACTTACTTCATGTTGGAGAAGAAAAGCTTTTAGAATTTAAAGACCTAACAACGGGTGAATTGAAAATAGGTGTAGGTGATACAATCTCGAAGTATTTTTTACTTCCTTATTTAGAAGCTTTTTATAATCAGTACCCCAATATTAAATTCAAAATAATGAATGGTACAACATTGGAGCTTTGTGCAGTATTAAAATCAGGAGAGGTCGATATTGCCTTCTGTAACTTTCCTATTGATGATCCTACATTGGAGCTTAAACCCTGTATTGATGTCCAAGATATATTTGTTTGTGGGGAAAAATACAAGAAGACCCTTACGGAGCCACTTAGTTTTGCTTCAATAGTAAATCTGCCGCTAATATTACTTGAACAGCAATCTGTCTCTAGGAAATATGTAGATGATTATCTTATGACAAAAGGTGTTAAAATTTCACCAGAATTTGAACTAGGTTCACATGATTTGCTATTAGAGTTTGCTAAAATAAATTTGGGAATAGCTTGCGTAACTAAAGAGTTTTCCAAAGAGTATTTAAATAAAGGAGTGTTATATGAAGTGCCTTTAATAGAAGAAATCCCGAAAAGGAGTATAGGCGTATGCTTTTTAAAAAGTGTGCCGCTATCACCAGCTTCAACAAAGTTTGTTGAGATCGTAGAAAATAAACAAAAATAGAGAAATATTAAAACCGCCAAAAATTTTTGGCGGTTTTAATAGTTATAAGTTCTTAGTACGTTTTATCTCCATTAAAGATAGAGTTTTTAACTACAACATAATCTACTGTACGGATAGCGTCAAGTTTTTTGCCACCTGCATAAGAGATAGATGATTGAAGATCTTGCTGCATTTCAATAAGTGTATCCTTTAGAGAGCCTTTATGCTCTACATACAGTTTTTTACCTTCGACGTTTTTCTTCTCACCTTTTTGGAATTCAGAAGCCGAACCAAAGTATTCTTTAAGAAGTTTACCGTCTTTCTCAATTGTTTTACCTGGAGATTCCTCGTGTCCAGCAAATAACGAACCGATCATGACCATTGAAGCACCAAAGCGTACAGATTTAGCGATATCACCATTTGTACGGATTCCACCATCTGCGATAATCGGTTTAGTAGCAGCTTTTGAACACCAGCGCAGAGCAGCTAATTGCCAGCCACCTGTACCAAAGCCAGTTTTAATCTTTGTAATACATACTTTACCTGGTCCAATACCGACTTTAGTAGCATCAGCTCCAGCATTTTCTAATTCTCTTACAGCTTCGGGCGTACCAACGTTACCAGCGATTACAAAGCTAGCAGGTAAGTGTTTTTTTATATGTTGAATCATATTGATTACAGCATTAGAATGGCCGTGTGCAATGTCGATTGTGATGAAATCAGGAGTTATCTTGTCTGCTGCTAATTGTTCAATGAATGCATACTCTTCTTCTTTCACACCGACGCTAATTGAAGCTATTAATCCACGAGCGTGCATATCTTTAGTGAAATCTGCACGTTTACTTGGTTCAAAACGATGCATTATATAGAAATACCCATCTTCAGCTAATTGAATGGCTACTTTTTCGTCAATAATTGTTTGCATATTTGCAGGTACTACCGGCAATTTAAATGTATGTTCGCCTAAAGTAACAGAGGTATCACATTCAGATCTACTATTTACTATACATTTTGCAGGAACCAATTGAATATCTTCGTAATCAAATACATTTTCCATAAAATACACTCCTAAAACCGAATAATTATTATTTATGAAATTAAAACGTTCGTCTTTTAGTAATTTACATCATTTTCGTCTTTATGTCAAAAAATAATAAGCGTTTTCATTTTTTTCTATGAAATATATTTGGAGACAAAGTGTACAAAAACAAATAGAGTTTTAGGTGGGGGATTCTTAAAGGTGGGAAGTCTTAAGTACTAATGAAAAAGATATTTATAAAGATTAGTATTAGAAAATTTTGATGAAATATACATTGAAATTCCTGAAATGAAATTGGCAATTTGAATAGAAACATGCAATAAATTATGCCAAACTCACTTTCAATTATTTCAATTGTATCTTTTCTTAGAAATTCATAAGATATTCCTTTATTTATGTAAATAGTGGACATTATAAAGCCTTGCGATTAGTGGTATACTTATTCAATAGATTAAACATCTGAAAGGAGATGAAAATCTTTTGAAATACAGTAAACCACAAATGCAACAATTGATTAATGAAAATAAAGAGTTGCATACAAAATTTAAAGAGCTAAAAAAGTCGTTGGACCTTGAGAAAAACTATGCATTGAAAGCTTTATATCATGCAGAAGTTGCTGATGGCGGTAAATATCAACAAGCCTATCAAGAGTTAGATGGCCCAAAATACTAAGAATATTATTTTGATATATATTTGATTATCAAGGACATAAAAACAGATTAAAATGATAAATACAATGTCATTTGGGTGAGGATATATACTCAATGAAAAGTTATATTGTACAGAATATATTTAATTGTTAAATTAGTTTTTATTGGATAATGACAGGAAAAAGGTCTGCTTGAATGTGGGTCTTTTTTCATTTTTTTTAGTTTTATTCTGTTAAATTAGAAATATGACGTTATTTGCAGCTTATTTTTTTATATAATGTCCTATTTGATAGTAATTCACTGTTTAAGAAGTTAATATTATAGTAACAATAATATATTTCTTGAAAGGGAGCATCGTATGATAGAGATAGAAATGAAATTGAAGAAGTATTTAATTGGACAGCCTTCGATTATGATCAATGAAGATGAAACAATGGAAGATAGTATTGAAGTCCTTGATGCACGCAATGATGTCAATTATGGTTATATTGAAGTGACGGATGACAAAGAGCTGACTAATATCAACATTGACTTCGATAAATTAGTAGAAAATAATGGTGTTGGGCTAGAAAGTCTAGAAGAACTTGAGATGGATGAAATTTTACATATTACAGAGTCCTTTATGAAGGATTTCGGCCGTGAAGTAGTACAATTTAGTAATTTCTCTGAGATTGGAGAGGGCGAATATTTAGTAGTTTATGAAGCAATAGATAAAAAACTAAAACTTCCTTTACCTAATTCTGGTGCTGTAATTGAGATTAATTCATATGGTACTATTACAGCGGCAACTATATTCCAAGAGTATTATCAGCTTACATACCCAAAAGTAGAAATAACAGAAGATGAAGCTAGAGAAATTTTATGTAAAGAGATATTAGTGGAATTAGGAATCGAAGAAAATGAAGAGCTAGGCGAATTTGAATTAGTCTATCAACCAATTCGAGATTATATAGGCGTTACTGTTGATGGGGAAGTTCAAAAAGCAAGTCAGTTGTTCAGTGAAACAGAACTTGAACAATTTTCTGTTACACCCGTTCAAGTGACAAAGGCACTACCAAAGTTATTAGGTGCAACAGATCAATATGTATTGCGAGAAGAAGATGGCAATTTATATTGGTATGTTGCGGAAGACCTGGATGCAAAAGGTGAAGATGCAGAAGCTGTGATTGAAGTACTACATTTTGATGATGCGGGCGCTAATTATGAATCTAATGTAGTTTGGGATACAGAAGTAAAGACTGTGTTACCTTTTGAGCAATTGAAAGATAATGCAATGCAATTTTTAGAGATTATTTCTGGTGATATACACAATAAATACATGCTTGAAGAGCAATCTATACTACATGAAGATACAGAAGAATTTGATGATAATTCAGATGAGGATATCTTCAATGTGGATGAATATGATGAAGAGGAGTATGCTGACGAACATGAGGATGAACCAACAACTATGTTTACTTTTATCCCATATTTCCATGAATACAAATTAGAGAATTACTCTGTCCTAATTGAGGTAGGTATACATACAGGAATTATTCGTTCATGTCTGTATAGTGCTTTAAACATGGAGTCTATTCGAGGTATTAATATTACACCGATAATTTCATTACCAGAAGCTGATGCTATATATAAACAGAATTTACAGATGAAACTTTCACGTTTTGAAGAGATAGATGAAGATGATGAAATGACAATTTATAGTTTAAATTACTCAATTAACGCTCCTTCTGAAAATGGTGCAATTGATAAGATTAATGCTACAACAGGTGAAGTTACGTACGCAGAATCTGATATTGTTAGAGGCTAAAAACCAGTTGAAAGAAAAACAATATTATTCTGATTATTTCATCAAAAGGTTATTGACAGTAAAAGTTCGTTACTGTAGACTGTGTACAATGATAATTGAATACAAACCTCACTTTTTAATGGGTGAGGTAGAGGCGCGATATCTATTAGTCTTTAGTGGAGCTTGAGAAACTATGAAACTATGGAGAAGGAGATATCGCCGAAGTTTGTAATACACTCGATGTTACTTGCTGGGTCTGTAGTTAATAACTGCAGGACTGTCTCAATGAACATCCTAGTTCGTTGAGTTGAGCTATCTCATTTAGGGATAAGTAGAGGATTTAGGCTAATGTACAATGCGACCTGAGTTCATCTTAGGGCGCGTTTTTTATACGTACAATAGCCTTTTTTATTATTTATAGGTAAAAAACGGATATTATCTAAGGGGGAGAAATATTATGAAGAGAACATGGGTGATTTTTTCAAGAATGATTCTACTAGCAATTTTATTACTAGCAGGTTGTGGATCTAAAAATTCAGATTCAGGGAAATCTACTACAGGTGAAAAGAAAAAAGAAACATTCACAATTGGTATGGAAGCAGGCTATCCTCCGTTCAACTGGACACAAAAAGATGATTCAAACGGTGCCGTGAAGATCTCTGGTAACCCAGAATATGCTGGCGGTTATGACGTTGAGATTGCAAAACGTGTCGCAGATGCTTTAGGTAAAGAATTAGTAATTGTCAAAACAGAATGGGACGGCTTAGTACCTTCATTAACTTCAGGTAAAATTGATGCAATAATGGCGGGTATGTCACCAACTAAAAAACGTAAAAAAACCATTGATTTCACTGATAACTACTATACATCTAATTATGTAATGGTTGTTAAAAAGGGCAGTAAATACGAGAAAGCTACTTCAATCCAAGATTTTAGTGGTGCCAAAATTACAGGTCAATTAAATACGACACACTACGAGGTAATAGATCAAATTAAAGGTGTTAAGAAGCAAACAGCAATGGATAACTTTCCTGCAATGCGTGTAGCGCTTGAATCTGGTGTAATTGATGGTTATGTATCTGAACGCCCAGAAGGAATCAGTTCTTCAGCAGCAAATGATAAATTTGCAATGGTTGAATTCACGGATGGCTTTGAAGCATCAGAAGAAGATACAGCAATTGCTGTAGGTGTTAAAAAAGATAGTGATTTAAAAGATAAAATTAATGAAATTTTAAAAGGTGTCTCTGAAGAAGAACGTATCGAAATCATGGATACAGCGATTAAAAACCAACCAGCTGCAAAATAATGTATGACGGATACCGGCCGCGTATCAAGTAGTCGGTATTATTGCTTTTGAAGGAGGAACAGCATGAGTATTGATTGGATTATTAGCATCGTGACTGACAACTGGGAAATGTTCCTTCGCGGGGCATGGATGACATTATTAATTGCTATTGTTGGTACGATTTTTGGTGCTATCATTGGAATGTTTATTGGTGTTATTAATACGATTCCAAAGCCTGAACGTGGAGTAAAGAGAATTTTCTTAAGTTTAATTAATGCACTTCTTACAATATATGTGGAACTTTTCCGTGGAACGCCAATGATCGTTCAAGCAATGGTGATTTTCTATGGCTCTGCTCTAGCATTTGGTGTAGATATGGACCGTACGTTTGCTGCGATTTTCATCGTCGCGATTAATACGGGGGCGTATATGGCAGAAATTGTACGTGGGGGTATTATCTCAGTGGACAAGGGGCAATTTGAGGGTGCTCAAGCGATTGGTATGAATCATTGGCAAACAATGGTCCATGTAGTGTTACCACAAGTTTTACGAAACATTTTGCCATCAACAGGTAACCAATTTATTATGAATATTAAAGATACAGCGGTATTGAATGTAATTGGCGTAACAGAACTTTTCTTCCAAACAAAATCTGTTTCTGGAAATAATTTTCGTTACTTTGAATCATTCTTCGTAGCAGGTGTTTTATACTTAGTCATGACATTCACGGTTACGAAAATTTTACGCTATTTTGAAAAACGATTGGATGGCCCACAAAACTACCAAATGATTGATAATCAAGACCAAATGAATGGCAAAAAAGCATGATTGCGAGCAAAGGAGATAGACTTATGAAAAATGTAATCGAGATACAACATCTAAGCAAATCCTTTGGCACTCATGAGGTTCTTAAAGACATTGATTTCTCTGTAAACAAGGGGGAAGTTGTCTGTGTCATCGGCTCTTCAGGATCTGGGAAATCTACGCTTCTTCGTTGTATTAACTTATTAGAAAGACCAAGTGGAGGACAGATTATTTATCATGGTGAGAATATTCTAGATAACAACCATAATATAAATAATTATCGTACAAAGCTGGGTATGGTATTCCAATCATTCAATTTGTTTAATAATCTTAATGTATTAACAAACTGTATTGTAGGCCAAACAAAGGTTTTAAAACGTTCTAAGAGTGATGCTGAAGAGGTTGCAATGAAGTACTTGAAGGTTGTAGGTTTGGATCGTTATGTAAATGCCAAACCACACCAATTATCGGGTGGTCAAAAGCAACGTGTAGCTATTGCTAGAGCCTTGTCAATGGAACCTGATGTCTTACTTTTTGATGAGCCAACTTCTGCATTGGATCCAGAAATGGTAGGAGAAGTCTTAAAAGTGATGAAAGAATTAGCAGGTACAGGTCTTACGATGTTAATAGTGACACATGAAATGGAATTTGCAAGAGAAGTTTCAGATCGCGTCGTTTTCATGGATAAAGGGGTAATAGTGGAAGAGGGTCCACCTGAGCAAATCTTTAACCATCCAAAAAATGAACGTACAAAAGCTTTTTTAAAACGCACGTTAAAACAATAGGGGTATTGAATAAGAAAGCCGTTTCCTACATCATTCTATTGGTGTAAGAAGCGGCTTTTTAGATGGGCCACTTATTTTTTAATTCTTTTATGAACATGGAGGTAATCTTTTTATTTCCCATAATGGACGAGTATACGTAAGAAAAATTTCGTTTGAAAAAATGGTCTTCTAGTTGGATTACAGCGAGTGTTTTTCTTTTTAATTCGTGCTCAATAACATTCTTTGATAGTAGTGTAAGCCCATCAGTTCCTTGAATCATGAATTCTTTTAATCCTTGGTTGCTGCTAATGGATATTAGCGATTTAATATTAATATTATTAGATTCTAGTACATGCAGTAAGTAATTACGCGTCCCTGAGCCTTCTTCGCGGGTTAGCCATGTTTGATTATGTAAGTCTTGAATAGTTAAGCTTTCTTTTTTGACAAGTACATGAGATGGAGATGCGACCAACAATAACTCGTCTTCCATAAAGGGTTCTACTATTAACTCTTTATTGGTTGTTTGCCCCTCGATTAAGCCGATATCTACCTTCAGCGAATGAACGGCTTCGACAATTTCATCGGTATTACCGATTATTACTTCTAGGTCCAGTTCAGGATATTGTTGCTGTAAGGTAACGAGTAATGAAGGTAGTACGTATTCGCCTATGGTAAAGCTTGCACCAATAAGAAGTTTCCCTGATATTTCATTTTGGAGGGTTAGAATATCCGATTTTGTTTGATCATAAATGGCCAACATTTGTTTAGCACGCTCATAGAGAATTTCACCAGAGGGGGTAATTTTTAGCGATTTAGGTGAGCGTAAAAATAACTGCGTATTAAATTCGTTTTCTAAATTTTTTATGTGTAAACTGACACTGGGCTGAGAAATATGGAGGTATTCAGCTGTTTTCGTGAAATTTTTTATATCTGCTAAAGCAACAAATGTCTTTAAAGCATCGTAATACATTAAATTCCTCCTTATTAGAAATATTAATAGTATTAATTATTTATATGTATTTTACTGATTATTATTTCTCCAGTAAAGTTTAGGTACAAACAAAAATAAATGGGGTAAAAAAATGAGGAAAATAATAAACATTCTACCTGGATTGATATCTTGCATTGTTATCGCCCTTATTGGAATGGTAGTTGGTCATTTTTTTCCAAGCTTAGGGAGTGGATTATTTGCTATTTTAATAGGCATTCTGGTCGGTAATTTAAAGTTTGGATCTAAAACAATATTAAGACCAGGAATAAAGTTTTCTGAAAGTAAACTGTTATATTATTCAATTATCTTATTGGGTGCAACGTTAACGTTTAATTCTTTATTTAATATTGGCATATCAGGCATATCTTACATTCTTATTCAAATGTCTGGAACAATTGCTTTTGTCATATGGTTAGGGGAAAAATTGAGTTTAAGTGAAGATTTCCGATTATTGATGGCGAGCGGTAATGCTGTTTGTGGATCTTCTGCAATTGCTTCAACTGCGCCAGCTATCCATGCAAAAACGTCCGATATGGCTGTATCCATAACAATTGTAAACTTATTAGGTACAGTAATGATGGTTCTTTTACCTGTTATCACAAGCACAGTTTTTCATAATAACGTTCTGCCTTCTTCAGCTCTAATCGGTGGGACATTGCAATCCGTAGGGCAAGTTGTTGCCAGTGGAAGCATTGTGGGTGAGGCTGTGAAAGATCAGGCAGAAGTTTTTAAAATTAGCAGAATCATTTTCTTAGCGTTAGTTGTATTTGTTCTAAAACGTATAAAAATGAAAAATCAAGAAGTACGAGAAGCTACTAAAAGAAAATTCAGTATGAGGTCAATTGTCCCTTGGTATGTTGCCGGCTTTCTATTATTGTGCATAATCAATAGTGTTTTTTTATTTCCAACATCAATTACACATCCGATAAAAGTTTTTGGGAATTATTTGGAGATCATTGCACTTGCGGGTATTGGTATGAGTGTTAATGTAAAAGATTTAACACAGCATGGATGGAAATTATCTGGATATGCAGGTGGAATTGGGTTATTCCAAATTATTTTCGCTTTAATCCTAATATTCATTTTGCTTTGATATCATAAAAGTAAACACTTAATTTCCAATATAAAACTATAAAAATAACTATTGTGGGTAGAGATAAATATGCTACCTAAAAGGATAGATTAGGTTTTCCGAAGCTTACCGCTCGCTTTCCGCGGGCGAGAGCCGAGCCGCTTCGTCACTACGCTCCTGCAGGGTCTCGACTGTCTCGCTTTCCCGCAGGAGTCAAGCGGACGCTTCTCCAAACCAATAAAGTGCTACCTTCTATTTTTCATTGACTCATTCATTTTAATAGATGTTAGACTGTAGACAAACTGCGAATAAATTTGGGTTTATCTGCCAACGCTGAAAAAATCGCGATGACCGTTGACCCCTTTGATAATGGCTTTATTGCATATTAGTACTTATGAGCGATGAGATGGTAGCGATGCGTGTTGAAAATAAGGCGCTATATGAGCGATTAGAAGGGTCAGAAAGCAAACAGGGGGCCACTTTGAAGGCGATTGAATCGGATAACAAAGATAATGAGCAAATGAACGAACTTATGAATGAAATTAAGAAACTCAATGCAAAGATAGAAATGTTAGAGAAAGAAGAACAAAGGGGATCAAAAGAACCCTTCTTTGCTAACAAGATTGTTTAAAAAAAATAAAATTATTGTCTTTTTATTTATTGTGTATTTAGACATATTTGATTCACTTAATAGTGAAGGAATGTCTTTTTCAAAAACTTTTAATATACAATTCCTTGTTTGAGCATTAAGGAGTAGACATGTGCGAACGATCTCCGCCCCGTGTAAAAGAGGGGTAACTTACAGAAACGAAATAACCTTTCCCTTTAATATAACGTAGCCAGCTAATCGCAGTGTTGAAACGCGATTAGCTGGCTATTTTCTCTATAATAGAAACAAAACCTTATGTAGCGATTATTACCCTATTAACAAAATGGTTATTTTTTTAATAACTTTATTGAATGACAGCAAAGGTCATCGTTAAGTAGGTGGATAAAGGCATTTTAACGACCGTTCTTGATAGGTGCTCACCATTTGCTAAATTAAAAGCATTTATTTCACCACGTTCAATAGCATCATCACTATCATTATTGCGAAGATCATACATAGTGAAAATGTACGCTTTATTTCCTTTAACGGTTATTTGTTCTGTAAATGTACTTTTTTGTTCTAGAGCTGAACGTTGATCCTGTGGTATTTTGAAAGTAAGTTTTTTCATCTGTTCTTGATCATTCATCACATATGCTTCTGAATAGTCACTTAAAATAACGATTTGATCATCGACAACCGCTAGTGAGCCTGGATTAAAATTTTCATCACCAATCGAAATTTTTTTGACAATTTTTAAAGTTTTAGGGTCAATTTTCACAAGCTTCCCTGTATTTATAATTGTATCATCAGTATCCGATACAGTCTTCATTTGATTGACTGTATAATACAAATATCCTTTGTAATATACTAGTGTCGGATTGCTTGGTAAACCTGTTCGTGAAAACTCCTCATCCTCTAAATCTAATTTTTTTGAGGAAATGACCTTATTGTTTTTTAAGTCGATGTGATGGATATACGTAATCGCATCCGGATCAGCCGTCGTAATGTATGCCTCATCCTTTTCAACATGCATGGAATGAGCAAAACCGTGTGGAATAACGAATGATTTCTTGTCATTCGGTTTATTTTGTCGCCAATATACTAGCTTTTGACCGTTATTTAGACTCCCTGCAATGTCATAAATAACATAATCATTATTCGAATAAAGTGAAAAGGAATTACTCGATTGTTCACTCATATTAATTGACTCAATCTTACCTGTTTTCAAGTCGATTGATGAACGCTGTTGAGAGCGGTTATTAACGACATACGCTTTATCGTGGGCTGTCGTCATACCGATTGGTTCCGATAAATCTTGCTTGACGCTTTGCGATAAAAAACGACCTGCCTCATCAATAACGTAAAAAGCTCCTGTATTAGAATAACTATGACTTTTTAATTCCGAAAAGGCTAATAAATATTTGCCATTTTTCATCTCTAATGAGTCAGTTGCTTTGGGTAAGTTTTCTACGAGTGGCACTTCTTTCTCCTCTAAAAGAGGGGAATACGCAATGTTAAGAAGGAGGCGTGGTAAAAAATAGCCTGCTGCTGCAATCACAATTAAAATACCACCGATAATGTAAAACCATTTATATTTCTTCATCATTATCTCCTATTTTATATCTTTAGTTATTTATACTATAATTTATAGAATAATAGTATTATTAGACTTAAGTATTTCCATTGGCGTAACAACTGTATCAATCGTAATATAATCAACATCGATACCTTGCTCTAACCAAGCTCTCCATACTAATGATGAACAATAAAAATGACTAGTTCTACGCTTGTTAAGGAACTGATAACTATAGGGTTTGTTGGCATCCACTTGAGCCCTTGCATATTTATAAGCTCCTTCAGATTTGTCAGCAGTTTTCCCTTTAACTTTTAGAAGATAGACATCCTTTTTACCTCCCCATCTATTGTGATACATCTCAGGTCCGGTTTTCTGCTCTCCTCCAACAATTCTCCCTTTAGGTGACCAGTCCATCGCAAAAGATTCTATTGTATATTCTGGATTTTTTGAAACTAACGCAGTATGACCAACTGACCAGTAAGAATTACTAGAACTATTACTACCTTGTCTTGCATCAATTATAATATTTCCTTTTGATCCAATAGCTGGACTTGCTGCCCTTGGTTGGATGAAGCTGTTCTCGTTCTCGTTCTCGCTCTCGCTCTCGTTTAATTGTTGCTCTTGCATTTTTTCTCTTGCAGCCTGTGCATATTGTTCAGATGTACCTTCTTGCATTGTGTGAGCCCAATTTAAGATTTCTTCATCAGTCATACCATTATTTTGCATTGAAATTACTGCGTCATGTGCTTCCAATTCTGTTTTATCGAATTTTTCTTGAATTAATAATTCAGCACTTCTTAATTCTTCTCCCTCTTGAGCGAATGCATACGTATTAATATTAGTACTTAATAATGTAAGCGTTAAAATACTCCCTATAATCATTTTTGATTTCAAAATAACATCCCCATTCAATATAATATAATAGTGTAAAATTTCACCGTTTAAGTAAAAAAATACTATTTCAATATAACATTAGTATTATTTTTTGTAAATATTTTATTTTAATAAAAATAATGTAAATTTAATAACTTTAAATCCTTATCTAGAATCAATGATCAAAAATGTATTAAATTAAGTGTATATGTAATATTAACATTAAAACTAAAAAAATGGTAAAATTTATTTTGATAATAAAGGATATATGTTTTATTTTTAATAAAAAGTTTCGGAGGAGGAGGGAAAAGATATGATAAAAATAATAGGCGCTATGTTTATAATTTCATCTGGACTGTAGCACAATGTAACGGGCTAGTAGTCTTAAATAGACATAGCCAAAAATTTAAAGGATACGTGCGTAGTTTTTTAGCTATTGTACATTTGAAAAGTCGATTAACTCTCAAAAGGGAGCAATCGGCTTTTTTATTTTTAAAAACTAAAACTGAAAGGAGTGAGATTTCAAACAAACGAATGAAGGAAACTTTTTATGTTTACATTTATGGTTTTCCTTCTCTAAAATAGGTAATACCATTTTTTAGCTTTCAAATACGTATTAGTGGATGATTTTTAGAAGTTATTCCGTATTTTTTAAGAAGTCGTCAAACCAAATTTATTTGGAGATTCGGCATAAAAACCAAGTGTCTATATACTCGTTTACGAGCAATTGGCTGATACAAAAAACAAAATAAGAGGACAGATCAGGTAGGTCACTAACCAAGTAAGGGATGGTTAAGAGGACGTGCTTTTTTTGCGTCCAAAAAATGAATGGAGCTTTCCGCGAGCGAGAGCCGATCCGCTTCGTCTCTACGCTCCTGCAGGGTCTCGTCTGTCTCGCTTTTCCCACAGGAGTCGAGCGGACGCTTCTCCAAACCAAAATCATGAGCGTAGCCAATTAGAAATAATTACAATTTAACAATGTTCCAGATATTTAGTTCGCATATAAAATCACTCACTCCAGCCCTTCCTTATACACTTCCAAAAACATAAGAGAGATACTTTCGAAAATACGAATATGTTTATGACGAATTTTATGATTGTTATATCTGTCGTGAAGGAGAGATTTTAAAATACACAACCACAACGAAAGAAGGATATCGCGCGAATCCTTTAAAGTGTAAAAATTGTCCACTGTTAGTTCAATGTACGCAAAGATAGAATCACCCAAAGTTGATTCAACGACATATGTGGGAAGAGTATTTTGAAGAAGCTGAGGATTTTCGTCATACAAAGACAAGTTAAAGAAATATATGCGCGAGATAAAATTGGAATGAGCAAATTCAACTGCCTTTTGTCTTCAGTCTGAACCTCTCATAAAAGAGAGGCTTTTTTATTTTAAAGTCTAATTGGCGAGTTTCTTTAAATTCATAGCAGCAAAAGTCAGTATCACCTGCACGGACAATTTTTAAGACCTAAAATGGTCGTATTCGAATACGACCACCTTTAATTATAGTAATATTTAATAAATTTCCAGGCATATATTAAAGGTTGAGAGGGGGGAAGGATATTAAGCTTGTTATTAGTTGGAAGATTTTCTTGTTGATTTGCCCTATACTGTTGTTTACGATTTGGAAGATTGATATGCTTATTTGCTCTGCTTTTATTTGTGGAATTATAATCTCTGATGGTGGTAAATGGTTATTGAAGAAAAAGTTTGATCAACAGTGTAATTAAACAGGGACAAAATAAAAAAGACTGTAGACAAACTCTAATTTTTTCGAGTTTGTCTACAGTCGGATCTCTTATTTAATGAGAGGTTTTTGTCTATTTTCTAAATAACAAGTAAATGAAGTAAGGTGCACCAATTAGAGATACGATAATACCTGCTGGAATGCTATTGAAGCTTATAATATTACGCCCTATAGTATCCGCAAGTAGTAACAGCCAACCGCCAGTTAAAATAGCTACTGGTATGAATAATTGATTTCTCGGTCCTATCAATGCTTTCGCAATGTGAGGCGATAAAAGTCCAATGAAGGCAATACCACCAGTCACTGAAACTGCAGAAGCAGCTAATGCTACAGCAGTTAAAAGTAAAACAATTCTTTCCTTCTCTAGCGAAACGCCCACTCCTATAGCAACAGGTTCACTCAAGTTTAATAAGTTTAGCTTATTCGCCTTAAATAGTGTGAAAGGGATTAATATAGCAAGCCAAGGTAAAATTGCCCAAACAAAAGGCCAGTCAGTTCCCCAAATATTACCCGCAAGCCATTTGGCGATAAAATCAACTTTCGTGCGCTCCGCTGATGAAATAAGGACGATCATTACACCAGAAAGCGCCATGGAAAAGCCAATTCCAACTAATACTAAACGTACAGGTTGTAGACCCTCTTTCTTACTATAAGAAAAAGCATATATCAAAATAGCTGTTAGTAAAGCACCTAAAAAAGCGACTGCTGGTAGGGCATAAACGAATGTTCCAACATCAACAGGGAAAAATAAAAAGAAAATAGCTACGCCAACTCCAGCGCCAGCATTAATCCCGATAATCCCTGGATCTGCTAAGTCATTGCGAGTAATACTTTGCAAAATAGAACCAGATAAGGCAAGCGCCATACCCGCTAAAACTGTTATAAGAATACGAGGTAATCGTATTGAAAAGAGCACAAACTCTTCTTTAAAAGTACCGTTACCCAGAAGTGTAGGAATGATGCGATCGAATGTAACAGAAGATGCGCCCATGCCTAAACCTATAATAAATGTAGCTACAATTAAAGCACATAGTACAAATATGATTAATCTTTGTCTTCTAATCAAATAAGGTGCAATCATGAGAATACTTTGCCCCCTCTACGAACGATGATTAAGAAGAATGGTAGGCCTAGAACGGCAATAATTGCTGCAATAGGTGTTTCATAAGGTGCGTTAATTGTTCGTCCCACTGTATCAGCTAAAAGCATAAAAGCAGCGCCAATGATTGCAGACATTGGAATAACAAAGCGATAATCTGTACCGACAATGGCACGCACGATATGAGGTACCATTAAACCAATTAATGCCATATTCCCTACAAGTGCTACAGATGTTCCAACTAAAATGATAATGATGAAAAATAAAACCATCTTCACGCGCATTGTATTTTGTCCTAAGCCAACAGCTACCTCTTCACTCAAACTTAGCAAAGTAAGCTGTCTTGAGAGAAGCAGAGCTACAAGTAGACCTACTATAATAATAGGTATAATTAGCTGTAGCTGACTCCATGCAGTACCTACAAGGCCCCCCGCTGTCCACATAGAAACGTTTTTTGAAATCTTAAAGTATAACGCTACCCCGTCAGCTATAGCATAAAGGAATGCAGAGACTGCAGTTCCGGCTAACACCATTCGGAGTGGAGAAAATCCACCTCTTTTTAACATGCCAATTCCAAATACTAAAATAGCCCCAATTGCGGCACCTATGAAACAAGCAATCATAATACCAAAATAGTTTATGGATGGTAGAAGAGCAAAGGTGATGGCTAGAGCGGCATTTGCGCCAGCAGTTAGTCCAAGTAATCCAGGATCTGCTAATGGATTTCGTGTCATGCCTTGCATAATAGCACCCGCAACAGAAAGGGCGGCACCAACAAAAATGGCGCCGACCTCTCTTGGTAAACGGATTTCTCGAATCATCGTAATGGTATCACTCGCTGAATCTGAAGTAATAGCTAGCCATACTTCTCTTACAGAAGTATTTGCAGCACCGAATACCATAGCTACTGTAAATATACAGATCAGAACGATAATTCCTACTATGAATTTAATAACAAACGGTATGGATTGTTGTTTTTCTTTCGTCATAGTTAATCATCATTCCTATTTTAAAATTAGTGATGCTTATTTTCCTAAGAAATGGTCTTTGAAGAATTCTAATTGTAATTCTAGAGTTAGAGGATCATTGAAATAGAATTCTTTAGCATTTGCTTCATATACATGACCATTTTTAACAGCAGGAATGTTTTTATATGTTTTCGTTTTTTGGAATGAAGTATCACCATCTGAGAATTTACTTAAGATAACATAGTCACCAGCATAATCAGGTAAGACTTCTTGAGATAAAGCATAGTAGCCGTCTTTTAAGACTGACTCTTCTACTTTTTTAGGCATTTTTAATTTCATTTCTTGATATAAAATTTCTGTTCCGCGGCCCCAGTGATCGCCGTATACATATAGGTCTTTATTGAAATTTTCAATGACAGAAACGGTTGTATCTTCCCCGATTTTTGCACGGATTTCATCACCTGCAGTAGCAGCGCGTTCTTTAAAATCGTCAACCCATGCTTTTGTTTCTTTTTCTTTATTTAATAATTTACCAATTTCCAAATGTTGTGTAAGGTAGTCTACTTTGCCATAAGTAAATGTTACTGTTGGAGCAATTTCTTTTAGTTTATCAATGTTTTTAGCAGTTGAAAGACCAATGATTAAGTCTGGTTCAAGCTCTATAATTTTCTCTATATCTTCATCTGTTACTTCTTCAACGTCTTTTAAAGTTGAATCAAAGCGAGGATTCATTTTTGCCCAAGAATCAACACCTACAAGGGGTACATCAAGTGCCATTACGTTACCTGCAAAAGAACCCAATACTATTACTTTTTTGGGGTTGGCAGGCACTTCTACTGGACCATTTTCAGATTCATAAGTAATCGTCGTTGGCTCATTTTTTTTATCTGCTGAAGTATCCTCAGCTTTATCCTCGGTTTTATTGCCACAAGCGGCAATGATTAGAACGAATAATAATAAGAATGGTAAAAATAATTTTTTCATTTATTTGCTCCTTCTAATAAATCATATGTGACACACATAGGTTTGTTTGTTCTAGGGTCTATTCCGATATGGGCATCAATCGCGAATACTTTTTCGAGTACATCAGCTGTAATGACATCCTCACAATTGCCAGCTTTCACGATTTCTCCATCTTTTAATGCAATAATATAATCAGCAAAACGTGCTGCCTGATTTAAATCATGTAATACCATGATGATTGTACGTTCTTGTTCTTTGTTTAACTTTTGTAAAAGGCTGAGAACTTCTAGTTGATGAGCCAAATCTAAATATGTTGTTGGTTCATCAAGGAAAATGATTTCTGTTTCTTGTGCAAGTGCCATTGCAATCCAAACACGTTGCCTTTGACCGCCCGATAATGCGTCAACAGAGCGATATTTGAATTCAGTAGTTCCTGTTACATCAAGTGCCCATTCAATGACGTCATAATCCTCTTTTGTTAGTCGACCAAGTCCTTTTTGATAAGGGAAACGTCCATAGGATACGAGCTCTCCAACGGTTAACCCACTAACGCTCTCTGGTGTTTGAGGGAGAATTGCCATTTTACTCGCTAAGTCTTTTGTGTTTTGCTTAGCAATATTTTCACCATCTAGCAGGACTGCACCTGATTGCTGAGAAATAATACGTGTCATTGTTTTCAAAAGCGTTGATTTACCACAACCATTTGCGCCGATGATCGTTGTGATTTTTTTATCAGGAATTGATATACTCAATTCTTTGACAATTAAACGGTCACCATAACCAATGCTTAAGTCATCTGTATATAGGCGAACCATGATATAACTAACCTCCGTTTACAAAATAAAATTAATAGTTTACAATTGAGAATGAATTTCAATATCATTCTGCATGCTTAAATATAAAGCGAATGATATTGATTGTCAATTATTTTTTAAAACTGATAAAAATGCTGGAAAATATAAAAAATTAGTATGTAAATAGGAGTTATATAATATGGAAGAAATAGAGTTATTTGATGTCACTGTAATCGGTGGAGGACCAGCAGGGTTATATTCGACTTTTTATAGTGGATTACGTGAGATGAAAACAAAAATTATTGAGTTCCAACCTTATTTAGGCGGTAAATTACATGTCTATCCTGAGAAAATGATATGGGATGTAGGTGGCCATAAACCAATACCTGGAGGGAAACTAATCGAACAATTAGTGGAGCAAGGGTTAACATTCAATCCAACAGTTGTGTTAAATGAGAAAGTAGAATCCATTGAGAAAAATGCAAACAGCCACTTCGAATTAACAACTGCTTCAGGAAATAAACACTATTCTAAAACTATAATAGTTGCAGTAGGAAGTGGCATTTTAAATCCAACGAAAATTCAAATTGAAGGAGCAGAACGATTTGAAGTGTCCAATTTAAATTACACAGTAAAATCAATTCAACGCTTCAAAGACAAAAGGGTTATCATTTCTGGTGGTGGAAATTCAGCTATCGACTGGGCAAATGAATTAGAGCCAATTGCTAAAAAGGTGTACTAACCTATCGTAAGGAGCAGTTAAATGCCCATGAATCTCAAGTGAATCAATTGTTAGAAAGCTCGGTTACATCTTTTTTCAACACATCCATTACAAAATTAGTAGCAAGTGAAAATCGAGAAATAATTGAGAAAATCGAGTTAACAAATCATCAAAATCATGAAGTAGAATATTTAGAAATTGATGAAGTCATCATTAATCATGGTTATGATCAAGACACATCTTTACTTGAAAATAGTGAAGTTGATATTGATATGGCAGATAATTTTTATATTGAAAGTAACTCTTGTGGTGAATCTTCAGTAGCAGGTTTATATGCAGCTGGTGATATCGTGAAATATGATGGCAAGGTTAATTTAATCGCGGGTGCATTTCAAGATGCAGCTAACGCAGTAAATAAGGCGAAGAAATATATTGAACCAGAAGCAAATGGCTTTGGTATGGTATCTTCGCATAATGAGTTATTTAAAAAACGAAATCGACAGTTAATTGTGAAAATGATGGACTGTTAAAATATGTTCAAACTCTAACTCCTTAAGCAGCACCATGACTAAAATAATAGACTGTAGTTATTTCATAAAAGAGTCATCTATATTTAGCAAAAGATAAACCCGATAAAGACAGCGCATAAAAATGGCTGCTTAATCGGGTTTTTATATAAGAAATGAAGGATTTCTTATATATGAGTGGGTACATATATCGCCTTTAAATAGCAAGAGGGCAATAGCCGGTTATTTAGATTTACCTTCAACTACAACGTCATCAGCTTTTACATTCTCACCGTATACAGGTCTCAAAACTTCATCAAATGCTTTATGGAAGAATTGTTCTTTCCCTAGTGTTTCTAATTCCTCGTTTAGCCAATCGAGTAATTCTTTGTTGCTCTTTTTCACTGCCGGTGCAATGTAGTCAAGGTCACCAATAGATTTGATGTCAACAACGTAGTCGGGGTTTTCTTTTACCCATGCGTAAAGCAATGTGTTGTCGTGTGCAAGAGCAGCGCCACGACCATCTTTTAACGCTTCGAAGGTTTCAGTGTTTTGGTCGTATTTCACTTGCTCAATATCTACGTAATTTTTGGCGAAATATGTTTCAGCAGTTGTACCTTTATTGATTAATAGTTTTTTGCCATCTAATTGTTGTACATCAGAAATAGCGGCCTTTTTAGGTGAAGCAACACCAATGGCCACTTTCATGTAGGGATTTGCAAAGTCAACTTGTTCAGAACGTTCTGGCGTTACTGTGAAATTAGCTAATGTAATATCAACTTTATCGGATTTCAAAACATCTACACGGTTTTGTGCTTCTGTTAAGATGAATTCCACTTTAGATTCATCACCTAATAAATCTTTAGCAATACGCTTAGCTAGTAAAATATCATAACCTTGATTTTTGCCGTTTTCGTCGATGTAGCCAAATGGTGGTTTGTCACTGAAGACAGCGATACGGACTTTTCCACGCTCTTTAATAGCGTCAATTGAAGATGTTTTTCCTTTATCATCTGATGAATTATCATTTCCGCAAGCTGTTAACGCCAAAACTAAAATGGATAGAGTAATAAGTGCAAATACGTTCTTTTTGAATTTTTTTGTCATCTTCTATTTCCTCCTATGGTGTTTAGAATTGTAATATATTTAGAAATTGCTTCGCACGATCTGTTTGAGGATTGTTAAAGAAATCTTCTGGATGACCGGCTTCACAAATATTCCCGTTATCTAAAAAAATAATTTCATCGGCTACTGAGCGAGCAAAGTTCATCTCGTGTGTGACAATTACCATCGTCATACCTTGTGAAGCTAGTTGTAAAATCACATTCAATACTTCACGTACCATCTCAGGGTCAAGCGAGGCTGTAACTTCATCAAATAGCATGATTTCAGGATTCATACAAAGTGCACGCACAATTGCAATACGCTGCTTCTGACCACCGGATAATTGTCTTGGATAGTCATTTTCGCGATCAGCTAAATCAACGCGTTGTAGTAGTTCACGCGCTTGTGCTAATGCTTCAGCTCTGTCCCTTTTCTGTACTTTAATAGGACCTAGTAGAACATTTTCAAGTATAGTCATATTCGGAAATAGATCGTAGCTTTGGAATACCATTCCTATTTGTTGTCGTATTTTTTGCCAAGAAACCTTAGGATCTATAAGCTCTTGACCTGCAAAAAGAATAGAGCCATCTTGTACATCTTCCAGGCCATTTAAACAACGTAACAATGTGCTTTTCCCACAACCTGATGGGCCTAAGATGACAATTACTTTTCCTTTGTCTACTGTTAAGTCAATACCATTTAAAATGGTTTTATTGTTGTACTTTTTTACTAATTTCTTCACTTGTAGTAAAGGTGTTGCTTCACTCATTTACAATTCCTCCTCAAGAAGCCCACTTACGTTC
The DNA here is from genome assembly GCF_050278625.1 of Viridibacillus sp. NPDC096237. NCBI lineage: Bacteria > Bacillati > Bacillota > Bacilli > Caryophanales > Caryophanaceae > Viridibacillus > Viridibacillus sp. NPDC096237. The sequence goes on from NZ_JBNNTI010000027.1 coordinate 26,078, forward strand.
GAGTCGTTGTGACAGTTTAGATAATGGATAACACATGATGAAATACAAAAAGAAGATGAATCCATAAACCCAAAAGGAGGCTGTTGGATTTTTTAAGTTGGCATGTTCAATAATTTGTTGGCCAACTTTGACGACCTCAATGACGCCAATCATAACGAGTAATACAGTTGTTTTAATCATTCTTGTCGCTAGGTTAATAGCGGATGGTAGTGTTCGCTTAAGCGATTGAGGAATCAAAATATACCAATATAGTTGAATTGTATTTAAACCTATAGCTTTACCAGATTCAACTTGATGTTTTGGTAAAGAAATAAGAGCACCACGGACGATGTCACTCATTTCAGCCGCTCCCCAGAGACTAAAGACGATAATTGAAACGATTTCTGCATCTAGGTTTATATTAAAATCCGCTGGTAATACGAAATAGAAAACGAATAGCCAAACTAATATAGGGATAATTCTAAAAAGCTCTAAGTATATGCGGAAAACCATTTTAATAATTTTAGATTTAGATGTTCGAATAACACCAATGATAGTTCCTAATGTACAGCCAATAATGATTGAAAAGACAGCAACTCTTGCAGTCACGAGAAGCCCCATTAGTAAGCGTTGTATATTGATACCTTCAAATAATACGTTAATACCCAAATTCAGCATGGCGGACTCTCCTTTCTAACCAAGACAAGAGAAGTGACATTGGTAGAAGAATGATGAGATAGCCAATTACTAACATTAATAAGGACTCATTTGTTTTATAGAACATGCCGATTAAATCCTTTGTTGTGTTCGTTAACTCTAGAATGGCAATTCCACTAAATATTGATGTTTCTTTTAAAAGAAATATGCAGTTGGCACCGAGAGCAGGAACACTGGAAGTCACAGCTTGAGGTAATAAAATATAGCGTATCAACTGACTATTACTTAGGCCAATTGCTTTCCCTGTTTCAATTTGGGTTACAGGAACGGCTTCAATACCAGCACGCAATGCTTCTGTCATATAGCTTCCACCTAGAAAAGCAAGCCCTATAATCGCACACAGTTCTGCTTCAATGGTGATGCCCATTTTCGGTAAACCGTAATAAAGGAAAAATAGTTGAATTAATAATGGTGTATTTCTTGAAAGTTCGATATACCCTTGTACAATATTGCATAAGACCTTTACTTTGAAATATTGAATAATACTACATATTAACCCAATGATAGTGGATAGTAATATCCCCCAAAAAGCTAATTTAATAGTAAGAATTAATGCTTTCTTATACAAAGGTATTTGATCAATCATATAAGACCAGTCTAAATTCATAAGCAGCCTTCTTTCTCTAAGTTGAGTAACTAGAACGAAGATAAATATCACTTTAATACTCTAGTTAACAAAAGCGAGTTAGTTTATATGTTTTGTTAGTATAGAATATTATACCAATTAAGGAATTATTACAAGTGTATTTAGGGAATTAGTAGTGGGTTAATCAGCTTAGTAAGAGACATTGCGATTATTTAAGGGGAAATTCTGTAGATTAAAATGTTGTACGGCAAACAACTTAAGTCGTTATAGGATGTATATAAAAGCCTTTTGAGTTCGATGCTTAAATTACAATATCGAGTGAATAAGAAAAGCCAGTAAATGTTTTTCCTTGTAAATCGAACAATGGTAAAATGACGTAGTAGTTAAAAATTTTAAAAATAATATAGAGATTTTTAGACATATATATTTCTGATGGCTATTTATATAGGAGAGTTTTATGAATAATTTAAGTGTTAGATGGAGAAAGTCTGAGCTGTTATGGGTTATCCTGATCGCCATTTTGACCGCTATTAGTAGTGAAATTAAAGTGACTCCTTTTAATGGAGAGAATTTTCGATTTGGTTTAGGGAGTATTATGTTCCTTTTGCTTATTTTAGTTCGCACACCTGTTACTATTATACGAACTGGGGTTATGACCGGTTTGACAGTTGTTATTTTTCGTGTGGCTGTTGATGTGGCGTTTAATCTAGGTGATTTAGCGGAAAGCTTGAAACTACATTCTCCTGCCTTTATATATTATTTTGTTTTTGTTTATGGTTTTCGTTTATTGCGTGTAGGGCAATATCAAGAAAGTCCGTTACGCTTAGGTGTTTATGCGGCGCTACTCGAACTCTTAGGGAATAGTGCAGAACATATCATTCGTTATTATTTAATAACAGAAGCTAGCATTGGCTTATATGATTGGTGGATATTAAGTGCGGTTGCTTTATTGCGGAGCTTTTTCGTTATTGGATTGTATAGCTCTGTCGTTTTAACTGAAAAGCATAAACAGTTAGAGGAAAAACTAACAGTCGACTCCGGCCTATATGTCGAAACGTTATATTTGCAAAAATCTATGAATCATATTGAGAAAATCACAGCGTCTAGTTATGACCTTTATCGTAAATTGAAGGACATTGAGCAAAGAGAGCTAAGTGTGAAAGCTTTGAATATTGCCCAGGAAATTCATGAGGTGAAGAAGGATGCACAGCGTATATTCTCGGGTCTATCGAATATCACGCTGCAAAAAACGAATGATGTGTATTATTTATCGAACCTACTTGATTTCGTCACGACAGCGAATACTAAATATAGTGAGTTATTAGGTAAACATATTGCATTCAATGTGAATGCCTCGACTGACTTTGAAACGAATCAACAAATTCCTTTATTAGCTATGCTCAATAATCTAGTAGCAAATGCGGTGGAGGCAATAGGCGATCATGGTGAGATTTTAATCGAGCTGTTTGATACAGTAGACGTGACATGCTTTATAGTAAGTGACTCGGGCAAAGGCGTCCCTAAAGAGGATTTCGATATTATATTCGAGCCTGGCTTTACGACCAAATATAATAAGCATGGTGTTGCGGCAACCGGGATTGGTTTGTCTCATGTGCGCGAAATTGTACAAACACTTGAAGGTGATATTTCTGTTGAAAAATTTGAGAGCGGCTTGATTTTCCATATAGAAATACCAACGAAGAATATTCGAAAGAGAGTTGAATAATACTGCGTTATTTTATAGTAGATGACGATGCAGCAAGTCGAAGAATGCTCAAGCAAATTATTCTTGAAGGTGACTTAGGGGTAATAATTGGTGAGTCAGATAGCGGAGAAAGTGCATTGCCACTTGTGTTATCAAGTCATCCTGATTTTGTGCTGATTGATTTCCTAATGCCACATTTAGATGGTATTGAAACGATTGATCAGTTAAAAAAGCAAGGTTTTAAAGGACACTTTGTGATGATTTCACAAGTCGTTAATAAGGAAATGGTTGGACAAGCGTATGAGAAGGATGTGGAGTTTTTTATCCATAAACCAATTAATCGTATGGAAGTGCAAAATGTTTTGAAGAAAACAGCGGAGCGCTTCTTGTTAAGACGGTCACTTCTCACAATTCGGGAGTCGTTAGTGAATTTTGAGGAGACGACGAAAGAGGAGACACATCGTACTGTGAGGGATGTTGTGTTGTCAATTTTAAATGATATGGGTATCGTCGGTGAAGTGGGTAGTGACGATATTCTATCTTTAATGGAGCATCTAATAAATCGAAGTAAACCATCCATGCAATTACCGGCCTTAAAGGACTTATATGAAGAGCTTGCATCTGAAATAAAGACAAACGGCGTGGAAATTATGAAGGAATGTAAGGCTATTGAGCAGCGTGTTCGTAGAACAATATTAGCTGCCATGAATAATTTAGCGACATTAGGTGTCGTTGATTATACGAATCCTGAATTTGAATATTATGCACCTCGTTATTTCGAGTTCTCAGAAATTCGCACGTGTATGCGTTCAATTCAAGATGATTCTAAAATGCCGAGGAAGCTAAAGGTAAACGTTAAAAAATTTTTACAAGTACTTTATGTGGAATCTTTAGAAAAATATCAACACCCACCTAAATAAAAAATAAAAGCAAATGATAGTATAAATTTTTGCGTTTTAAAAAATAATAAATAATATTGTCGGATTTTGTCGGATTTAATAAGTCGTAGTTAGAATATGAATAAGGCTTTTTCTGTAAAAAGAAGAACAGAACAAAGGGGTGACTTATTAATGAAGAAAAAATTTAAAATAAGTTTAGCTGTTCAAATATTGATTGGACTTGTTTTAGGTATTACAGTAGGTGCAATTTTCTTCGGTAATCCTAAGGTTGAGGCTTATTTACAACCAATTGGAACAATCTTTTTGAATATGATCAAAATGATTGTTGTACCGATTATTGTTTCCACATTAATTTTAGGTGTCGCTGGAACAGGTGACATGAAACAACTTGGAAAATTGGGTGCGAAAACGCTTATTTATTTCGAAGTTGTAACAACGATTGCAATTGTTGTCGGTTTATTGATTGCAAATATATTCAAACCTGGTGTTGGTGTGGATATGAGTGCTATCACTAAAGGTGATATTTCTCAGTATCTAAATACAACAGAAGAAGTTCAGAGTCATGGTTTCGCAGATACAATCGTTAATATTGTTCCTACGAATATCATTGATGCTATGGCCACTACCAACATGTTAGCGGTAATCTTCTTCTCTGTATTATTTGGACTTGGTATAGCTTCTATTGGTGAGAGAGGGAAACCAGTTCTTGCTTTCTTCCAGGGAACGGCAGATGCTATGTTCTGGGTAACGAACACAGTTATGAAATTTGCTCCATTTGGTGTATTCGCATTAATTGGGATAACCGTTTCAAAATTTGGTCTAGAGTCATTAATACCTTTAGGGAAGTTGGCTATTTTAGTTTATGCTTCCATGATATTCTTTATTGTCGTGATATTAGGTTCGATTGCAAAACTGGTAGGGATCAATATTTTCCGTTTAATTAGAGTGTTAAAAGATGAGTTGATCTTAGCTTACTCTACTTCAAGCTCTGAAACTGTATTACCAAAAGTAATGCAAAAAATGGAGAAATTCGGTAGCCCGAAAGATGTTGTATCTTTTGTAATACCAACTGGATATTCATTTAACTTAGATGGTTCTACGTTATACCAAGCGATTGCTGCGATTTTCATCGCGCAAATGTATGGTGTTAATTTAACTATTATGGACCAAATTACATTAGTACTTGTATTAATGGTTACTTCTAAAGGTATTGCTGGCGTACCAGGTGTATCGTTTGTTGTATTATTAGCAACTCTTGGTACTGTAGGCATTCCGCCAGAAGGTTTAGCATTTATTGCTGGTATCGACCGTATTCTTGATATGGCTCGTACAGTTGTAAATGTAGTTGGTAACTCTTTAGCTACAGTTGTAATGAGTAGATGGGAAGGTCGTTTTGATTACGATAAAGCGGCTACCTATTTTGACACACCAGAAGATTCAGTACGATAAATAGTTTAGTGAAATAATTATTTTCTTTCTCTTCTATTACGAGTAGGACAAACTCTTACTAAAATAATGAACTCCACTAACTACGATGTTAGTGGAGTTTTTTTGTTTTTTCAATATCTATTCAATTACGGGTGATTTGTTTATGACATCTAGTTGACGTATTGGAATGATATAATGTTTGAAAAATAAAAATAATAGCGAGTAGGAGGGATTTGTATGGATAAAGTACTCATTGTAGAAGATGAATGTTCGATTAGCCAAGTGTTGAAGGTATATTTACAAAAGGTGGATTTTCAAACAGAGCAGGCCTTTAATGGTTCTGATGCAATTAAGAAATTCCATGAATGTAATCCTAATCTAGTCTTATTAGATATTATGCTCCCTGGGGAAAAGCGGTTGGGAGATTTTAAAGGAAATACGGCAAGTAAGTTCTTGTCCAGTTATCATGTTAACAGCTTTAGGTGAAGTCAATTATCGTCTGGAAGGGTTAAATGAAGGTGCAGATGACTACATCACAAAACCCTTCATAGCAGAAGAGGTTGTTGCGCGTGTGAAGGCTTGTTTTAAGAAGAACACAAAGTGATAAAGCACCTAAGAGGAAATTTGGTAACTTAGAAATCAACATACAATCACATGTTGTACTTGTGAATGATCAAGAAATAGATTTGACACCAAGAGATTTATCATTAGATGTTTTTTAGCTGAGCATCCAAACCAAACATTTACACGAGATCAGCTAATTGAGAACGTATGGGGAAATATGAAGTTCGGGGTTTAGGTCTAGGGTTACCTCTAAGCAAAATGATGGCGCAGTCTATCCATGGAAACTTACATCTTGTTGAAAGCTCTGAAGAAGGTACAACATTTAGAATAATTATTCCAAAAGTAAATATATAATAACAGCCTAGAACTCCAATTGGATCGCAAAATCGAATTGGATTTTTTTCTTTCAAAAATATAGATTCCGACATTTAGCTGACACATTGATTCTGTAAAGTAGGTTTTGTAAAGAACGGAACTTAAGGAAGGATGAGATAAATGACAAACGAAATGGCAGGAGATAAGAAGGGGATTGGTAAACGCCTCATACTCGTCATGGGAACCCCATTAATTTTACTAATTACGTTAATTACCTATTATATAACAGTGCCAAGTGCTAATGATTACGTTGCTAAAATTAATGGAAAAAAAATAACCCAATCAGAGTTAAATAAAGAACTTGTCTCTCAATATGGGACTGATGCACTTAGTACACTGATTACAAGTAAAGTCATTGAACTAGAAGCTACAAAGCAAAAGGTTACAGTTTCAGATCAAGAGATTCAAGCAGAGCTAGAGGACTTGCAAAAGTCTTATGGTGGTAAAGAGGCATTTGAAGCAGCACTAGAATCTAATGCTACGACATTACAAAATGCAAAGGACAACATCAAAACGTATTTAACAACTACAAAATTGATAGAACCAACAATTGATATTACTGAAAAAGAGCTAAAAACATATTTTAAAGAAAATAAAGACACTTTCTCTCAAGAAGAACAAGTACAAGCCAGCCATATTTTAGTTGAAGATGAGGATACAGCAAAAGAAGTGGCGAAAAAAATTAAAAATGGAGATGATTTTGCAGAACTTGCTAGTGCGTATTCAACTGACACTGCAAGTGCTTCAGACGGAGGCAACTTAAACTATTTTGGCAAAGGTGTAATGGATGAGAGCTTTGAAAAAGTAGCTTTTTCTATGAAAGTAGATAAAATAAGTGATCCTATCAAAACGGATTATGGCTACCACATTATTAAAGTTACAGCAAAAAAAGCTGGGAAAGAAGCAACATTTGAAAACTCAAAAGATGATGTGATAACAGCATTAATGAATGAAAAAATAGATGTAAATTATTCAACATGGTTGTCTTCTTTATATGAGGATTATGATATCGAAAGTACATTAACTAGTAACAAATAAGAGATAAAGGGAACAGGAGATTATGAGGTATCAAGATGAGTTTACTGTTAAAGGTCGAAAGGAACTTAAGCATGCCATTTCGCAAGGTGGTATCGAGGAGGAAATGATGACTAGGCGACTGGTGTATCAGGTAAAAAAATCAGTAAATAATACTCAAAAGAAACGATTATAGTAAGTTCAATAGCTGTTGCATGTATGATTATGGCCACTATCTACGTCTTCGTATTAAACGTAGACGTACCACTAACAAATGATTAAGCACTGCCGATATCTGATTGCCGGTGCAGTCAGTGAAACCCACCTAACCTTCACTTTGAAACACAAAGGTTGCCAATTAATCGTATAGCAGAACAATTGGTAAGCTTTTGTTATTTAAATAAGTAAGTTCATTAAAATATTTAATAAAAACGGATTAAAATTAGTGAGCTAACCTACATAGTGTAGAGCCCGGAGTAGTAGCCATAGGAGATTAGATTCCTAGACTCTAATCTTTTGTAGAGTGCTTTAACTAACGTGCGAGCGGTCTTTTTTACATCAATACGAGAGATTTCTTATCCATTACTGCACCACTAACAGTTATAAAGAAGACTTTGCTTGCTAAATGAGCCATTTTATTCACCATTTCCCTGCCGTTAAATTATTATTAAATTGTGAGGCTATTAATAAGAGATAATCATTATATAATCAAAAGTTATAGTATTAAGACATTTAATAATAAAAAAGTAGGTGCCTACAATTATGAATGAACTACAATTTGATCAACTTTTACATATTCAAACGACAGGAGATCAGTATGGCTATCCAACACTGACGCATTACCACCGCTATGAACCTACGCCATATGCCGCGTTAGAACAACTTTTTGGAAAATATAGTCTTCAACGTACGGATTGTGTGGTGGATATGGGTTGTGGTAAGGGGCGTGTACCTTTTTATGTGCATCACCGCTTTCATACAAAGGTTATTGGAGTTGAAATGAATTCGATTTTTTACGAAAATGCTTTATCGAATAAAACACAATATATGAAGAAAAACAGTGTGAAAAATAATGCTATTGATTTTCAATGTGTATTAGCACAAGATTATTTAATTCAGCAAAAGGAAAATGTGTTTTTCTTTTTTAATCCATTCTCTGTTCAAATCTTCCGTAAAGTAGTGGACAATATTTTACGCTCTGTAGAAGAGAAACCACGTCAAATTCACCTTATTTTATACTATCCTCCATTAGAATATTTGCATTTTTTGGAATATGAGACCAACTTTGAATTAGAAAAGGAAATATTCCTTAAAGAAGTTTCTACGCACAATATCAATGAAAGAATATTACTATTTCGTTATGAATAAAATGTTGTAAATAAAATTCACTTTACAGTCTTGGAGCAGAGGCAATTCAAGGATCTATTCCTCTGTATTCTTTCGTATTTTTAGTAGCATTAGGTGAAGATTATAATATTTTCATGGTGTCAGAGATATGGAAGAAACGACGAACTCATAGCCATAAGGATGCAGTGGCAGACGGCGTTGTGCATACCGGTAGTGTTATTACGTCCGCAGGGCTTATTTTAGCTGGAACCTTTGCTGTATTAGCAACATTGCCAATTCAAGTGCTTGTTCAATTTGGCGTTGTGACTGCAATTGGGATTTTGTTAGATACTTTTATCGTTCGCCCACTATTAGTACCAGCATTAACTACAGTTTCTGGTCGCTTTGCATTTTGGCCAGTGAAATTATCAAAAGAAAATAGCTAAATTTAACAAAGAAATCTCGAGGAATTTTATGTTTCTCGAGATTTCTTTATTCTTATAAAATAACATAAATATACTATTTAATAAGAATAATAGTATATAAAACAATAATACTAACATAATATATAAGAATATTTAAAATTAACTAAAAATTTATATAGACGGAATTGACAGAATGTTTTAATATATTGAATGTAATTAAAACTCGTTAAAGACTGATAAGCTATTAAAATATTATTTTATTGTATTGCTTATAGTAATCTAATTGTTTATAATTATCAGAAATATCTAAAAATATAGTTTTATACTTAAAGGGGGATTCATATGGTATCAAAAAACAAACTAAAAAGATTTGCTTCTGTATTTTTAGCTTCTTCATTGATTATTGGAGCTTTAGCAGGTTGTGGTAGTAAAGGGGAAGAATCTGGTGGTACTAGTAGTAGTGGTAAAGACAGCAACGAAATTAAAATAGGTATGAACTTGGAACTATCAGGTAACGTGGCATCTTACGGTTCGTCTATTGCAACAGGTGCAGACCTAGCAATTAAAGAAATTAATGATGCTGGTGGTATTGATGGGAAAAAAATTGTACCAGTTAAGATTGATAATAAATCAGATGCTGCTGAAGCAACAACTGCAGCAATTAAATTAGCTACTAAAGAAAAAGTTGTAGCTCAAATCGGACCTGCAGTTTCAGGTTCTACGGTAGCAACTGTACAAATCGCAAATCAACAAAAAATGCCAGTTGTATCACCTTCAGGTACTGCACCAAACATTACAATTAACGATAAGGGAAAGCTTAATGAGTATGCATTCCGTACTTGTTTCATTGATCCATTCCAAGGTCAGATTGCAGCTAACTTTGCTTTAAATGAGTTAAAAGCTAAAAAAGTAGCAATCTATGCAGATAGTGCGAGTGATTACGCGAAAGGTCTTGCATCGGCATTCAAAAAAGTGATTGAAGATAATGGAGGTACAGTTGTAACAGAATCTTATGTAGCGAAAGATACAGATTTCCGTGCTACATTAACTCGTTTAAAATCAGCGAAACCTGATTTCGTCTTCATCCCTGGTTACTATGAGGAAGTTGGTTTAATTGTAAAGCAAGCACGTGAGTTAGGTATTGATGTTCCTTTAATGGGTGCTGATGGTTGGGATTCTCCTAAACTTGTGAAACTTGCTGGAACAAAAGCTTTAAACAATACTTACATCACAAACCACTACTCTTCTGAAGATCCAGATGCTAAGATTCAAGATTTCGTAAAGGCATTCAAAGCAGCAAATAGCGATAAAGCACCAGATGCATTCAATGCATTAGGTTACGATTCAGTGTACTGGATTAAAGATGCAATCGAACGTGCAGGTTCTACTGACAGTGAAGCAGTTAAAAATGCATTAGCATCGACTAAAGATTTAACATTAATCACAGGTAATTTCTCAGTTGACAAAGACCACAACCCAGTGAAATCAGCAACAGTTCTTGAATATAAAGACGGAAAACAAGTGTTCAACTCTAAAGTTAATCCTTAATTTTTTTAGCTAAAGGGGGCGCTGTCCCCCTTTTTCGTTTTTTATTATCTCTTATTAGGTTTAGAAGGAGTGAGATTTTATGGAATGGGTGCAACAGTTAGTAAACGGTATTTCACTCGGTAGTATATATGCGCTCATCGCCTTAGGCTATACGATGGTATACGGGATAATTAAACTCATCAACTTTGCACATGGAGATGTGTTTATGATTGGTGCATTTATTGGATTCTATGCCATTTCTGGATGGGGGTTGGGATTCTTCCCAGCTCTATTAATAGCAATGGTAGCCTGTGCAATATTTGGCGTATTGGTAGAACGTATTGCATATAAACGACTTCGGAATGCAACGCGAATTGCAGCATTAATCACCGCAATTGGTGTTTCTTTATTCATCGAATATGGAATGATTTTCATACGAGGTGCTCAGCCCGAAGCCTATCCGGATGTGCTTTCAAATAAAACATTTAATTTCTTTGGAGCAAATATTAGTTCGCAGTCATTGATGATTTTATCTGTATCTGTAGGCTTAATGCTTATTTTACAATTTATCGTACATAAAACGAAAATTGGTAAGGCAATGCGGGCTGTTTCTCATGATGCCGAAGCAGCAAAATTGATGGGAATTAACGTAGATAATACAATTTCTGCGACTTTCGCAATTGGTTCAGCGCTAGCTGGAGCCGCGGGTGTTATTTTCGGAGTTTATTATACAAAAATTGATCCTTTAATGGGTGTCATTCCAGGGGTTAAAGCGTTCGTAGCAGCTGTACTTGGGGGTATCGGTATTATTCCAGGTGCAATGGTCGGAGGAATGGTGCTTGGTGTCGTTGAAACAGTTGTAAGTGCAATTGGTTTCTCATTGTGGCGTGATGCAGCGGCATTCGTAATTTTAATTTTAATATTGATCTTTAGACCGTCGGGTATCTTTGGTAAGAACACCCGTGAGAAAGTGTAGGTGAATGGTACTTATGAAAAAGTCTAAAGTGTTTTGGATGTATTTTGTAGCGGCAATTATTGTGTATGCAGTTATCCAAGGGATGATTGCTGGTGGTCAGCTAGATCAGTACTATTCTAACTTATTTATTTTAATGTCAATTAATGTTGTTTTGGCGGTTAGCTTGCATTTAGTTATCGGTATTACAGGGCAATTCTCCATCGGACATGCAGGTTTCCTTGCAGTCGGTGCATATGTTTCAGCAATTTGTACGATGAAGTTTGAGCTACCATTTTTCGCAGCATTATTAGTTGGTGCCATCGTAGCGTCTGTAGCAGGATTGATTATTGGTATTCCATCACTACGTTTAAAAGGTGACTATTTAGCAATTGCAACATTAGGATTTGCAGAGATCATTCGTATTATTTTCTTGAATATGGATTATGTTGGTGGAGCAGCTGGTATGCCTATTAACCAATTAACAACTTGGACCTATGCATTCTTCAGTTTACTGCTAACTGTAGTGGTAATCGCAAACTTTACTAAATCAAGACACGGGCGAGCTTGCATTGCAGTACGCGAAGATGAGATTGCAGCGGATGCAATGGGAATCAATACAACTTATTATAAAGTTGTAGCATTTGCACTTGGGTCATTCTTTGCAGGCCTTGCAGGAGGATTATTTTCTCACCAATTTTTCCTTATTCAACCGACCCAATTTGGTTTCTTAAAATCATTTGATATTTTAATTTATGTAGTCTTAGGTGGTTTAGGAAGTTTGTCAGGAGCAATTATCGCAGCGGTCCTTTTAACACTGGTTTCTATGTATCTTACAGAGTTCCCGGAAACGCGTATGATTATTTATAGTTTAGTATTAATTATTGTAATGCTTTATCGTCCATCAGGTTTGATGGGTACGAAGGAAATTACAGATTACTTTAAATTTGGTAAGCGTTCTAAAGGAGGTAATCTAGATGACCAAAAACCTTCTTCTTAAAGTAGAAAATGTCGGCATTCAATTTGGTGGATTAAAGGCAGTGCAAGGTTTGGATCTAGAGTTATTTCAAGGAGAATTAATCGGTTTAATTGGTCCAAATGGTGCCGGTAAAACGACGAGCTTTAACATGCTAACGGGTGTGTATAAACCAACGGAAGGTGAAATCATATTTGACGGCAAGCGGACAAATAATATGTCACCTCACCAAGTCACAAAAAGTGGTGTCAGTCGTACATTCCAAAATATACGATTATTTAAAGAGCAATCTGTACTAGACAATGTTAAAGTAGCAAACCATTCATTAGCGAAGCACTCTATATTCAGTTCAGTATTTCGTTTACCAAGCTTCTTTTCCGGAGAAGCCAAAATGGAAGAAGTATCGATTGAATTTTTGAAAATATTTGGTCTAGATAAATATAAAGACGAATTAGCAAAAAACTTACCGTATGGAATGCAACGTCGTCTTGAAATTGCGCGTGCACTAGCGGCAAGTCCAAAACTACTGCTTCTTGATGAACCTGCAGCAGGAATGAATCCTCAAGAAACGAAGGACTTGATGGAATTAATCGCATTAATTCGGAAGAGGTTCGATTTAACTATTTTACTAATTGAGCATGATATGGGATTGGTAATGGGCATATGCGAACGAATTTATGTATTGGATCATGGTCAATTAATCGCGGACGGTACCTCTGAAGAAATTCGTAATAATCCAAAGGTTATTGAAGCTTACCTTGGTGAGGAGGTTACAGAATAATATGCTTAAAGTGAATGACATCAATGTATTTTATGGCAATATCCAAGCATTAAAAGGCGTCTCCTTGGAGGTAAATGAAGGCGAAATAGTAACATTAATCGGTGCTAATGGTGCAGGCAAAAGTACACTATTAAAAACATTATCAGGTTTGTTAAAACCTAAGCAAGGATCAATTGAGTATCTTGCTTCTTCTATTGTAGGGAAGCAAGCACAATCTATCGTTAAAGCGGGTATTTCACATGTTCCTGAGGGACGTCGTGTATTTGCAAATATGACGGTTGAGGAAAACTTGGAGCTAGGTGCCTACTTACGTAAAGATAAAGATGGCATAGCAAAGGATTTACAACGAGTCTTTGAGCTATTCCCTCGTTTGTTAGAGCGTCGTAAGCAGCAGTCAGGTACTTTGTCTGGTGGTGAGCAACAAATGCTCGCAATGGGTCGTGCAATTATGGCAAAACCAAAATTATTATTGCTTGATGAGCCATCTATGGGTCTTGCACCGCTTATGGTGAAAACGATTTTTAACATTATAAAAGAAATAAATAAAGAGGGTACTACAATACTTCTTGTTGAACAAAATGCGCATATGGCATTGTCTGTTGCAGACCGCGCCTATGTTATCGAGACAGGTCGAGTTGTGTTATCTGGCACTGCAAAAGAGCTGAAGGAAACTGAACAAGTTAAAGCCGCATATCTTGGAGGCTTGTAAAAAAATAAGTATCAGCTTTAATTTATAAAAAAATAGAAACACCTTCGATTCGAGTATGTAAACAATACATACAACTTATCGAAGGTGTTTTTATGTAATTTAAAATTGTTAAATTATAGGGTATTATAAAGGTGGTATACCTTAGTAAAATCTATAAACCATAATGTGATAAATAGCTATTAAGTCTGGAGTGAATACTAATGATTAAGATAACCATATTGGATGATGACGAATCATTTATAGATATCCATGATGGAGAAGTGCACTGGTCGAATCTATTTGAATTTAATGCTATTCTCACGTTTGCTTATGGTGATAATGGTATATGTGAATTTGAAACCATGCACCATTTTATGTTAATAGAAAGTATGTGCGAAGGAATTCTAAATTTACTATTGCAACAGAAACAATCTAGCTATTCTGATTTCGGGAAGACTTGCACTAATAAGTTAGCTTTTAAAATTAAAAATCATGATGTGAATATTACTGTTCATCCCTCAAAAGGTGAAAATACTTTAGCTAAAACTACTCCAAATATTTTAGCACTAGATTTTTTAAGAGTATTAAAAAATCTAAAGAAACTGTATTTATCCTATAGAATGGATGATTTGTGTGATACAGAGTTAAAAGTACTCGATCATTATTTTCGAGCCATTTCCAAAGCTTTGAATAATATAAGCTAATGAGTAAGGCACTATTAGTAGCCCTACGTACTTTCTTGACGAGCTAAGTGCCCAGCTCTTTGCTTGTTGGGAACTGTTGAATGGATCATTCCATGATTTTACAATTTGCTCCTTACATATTTTGAATTACCATTCAATTTCTTTAGGATATTTTAAGGGTAGCTTCATTTTATGAATGGGGCTTTTGGTAATATTGGCTGTTTCAAGTAACTGTTTTTTTAATATGAGGTATTCAGTGTCTTCATATGCAATTTTGTAAGCAAATGATAATAGATTCATTTGCCTTTCCTCTGGCGTCATTTCGATGAACTTCAGGTTTAATAGGTCTATATATTGAACTGCATAGTCTGCTATAGATGTTTGATGGACTTGAAGCATATTTGTGAAAAGTTTAAAATCATTGGGATTCATTGAATCTTTCAGACAGTCGATTATATTGGCTTGGAATTTTCGAATGGTGGTCATATGTAAATTCCACTCATGATAATTGTTATGGTCTTGTTGTAATCGAAAAAATTTATTTAGAGCAATTATTGCAAAAAGCAACTCAGGCCACAATACTTCAACGGATAGATAAACATTTTGTTCGGGAACAATGACATTCTGTGATTTTATAATGTCTTTATGCATCCCATTCATAACGAATTCGATATTATGCTTACCTTGTGCGGCAAGGCGTATATCATAGGAGACACTTAAAATCCTAATACGAGCACCCTCATAAGGACATTGTAGCTCGTCAAGAGTAGTGATGTGATGTATTGCATGGACGAGTTCTTCGAAGTCCCAAAAGTCGCCACTAATGCGAGCGCCAGTCAAATTTTCTGTACTCTTGATTGAAATCATTGTCTAGCCCTCCCAAATATTTATCTTAACCGTTAATTTAATTCTTAGGTTTATAATTCAGTAAACCAAATAATTCTGAGCTTTCCTTTTCAGTTAAGTCACGCCATTCACCGACACGTAGGTTATCGAGTTTGATGTTCATAATACGAATTCGTTGTAGGCTTGTTACTGCATATCCTAAAGATGAACACATTCTACGGATTTGGCGGTTCAAACCTTGCGTTAAAATGATTTTAAATGTATTGCTAGATAGTTTTTCAACTTTACAAGGTAACGTAGTAGTATCTAAAATTTCTACGCCTTCAGCCAATCTCTTTAAGAAGTGAGTAGTGATAGGTTGATCCACTTTAACAATATATTCTTTTTCATGTTTGTTTTCAGCACGTAAAATCTCATTTACAATATCGCCATCATTTGTTAATAATATAAGCCCTTCTGAATCTTTATCTAAGCGACCTATATGGAAAATTCGTAGTGGATGGTTAACGAAGTCTACGATATTTCCTTTAATATGTTTTTCTGTTGTACTTGTTATACCAACTGGTTTGTTTAATTTAATGTAAACAAATTGATTTTGTTTACCGACTGGTTTACCGTCTACACACACTTTGTCACCGTCTTCTACTTGGCTCCCTAAAGTTGCTGGTTCACCATTAATCGTTACTTTACCATCTGTTATCCACTTGTCCGCTCCGCGTCTTGAAACAATTCCTGACTCGCTTAAATACTTATTTATACGCATAATCTTCCACCTTTTTTTGAGTAATATAATTATACATGATAGCATAAATTCTTTTCTGAAAAATTGAGCTCTTTAAGTTGTAATTTCTTCTAAAGTAAGGGAATATAGTAAATGTAGACAACCACTTGAATAATATAAAATTTCTCTATTTAATGTAAATGTAAGCGTATTCTATGTGGGCAGTTTTAAATTATTTCAAAAGGGGAGATAGATGATGATTTATGCTAATCCTAATACTGAAGGTGCTCTAGTTAACTTTAAAGAGCGATATGATAACTTTATTGGAGGCGAATGGGTAGCACCGATAAATGGTCAATATTTTGAAAACGTATCACCAGTAACAGGGCAAGTGTTTACAAAAGTAGCACGCTCAACTTCTGAAGATATCGAACTTGCATTAGACGCGGCACATGCAGCAAAAGATAGTTGGGGGACTACTTCTGTTACTGAACGTGCACGTATCCTAAATAAAATAGCAGATCGTATAGAAGAAAATCTTGAACTTTTAGCAGTAGCTGAGAGTTGGGATAATGGTAAAGCAGTACGTGAAACATTAAACGCGGATTTACCATTAGCGATTGATCACTTCAGATATTTCGCTGGTGCTATTCGAGCTCAAGAAGGTTCAATTAGTCAAATAGATAATGATACAGTAGCATATCATTTCCATGAGCCAATTGGCGTTGTTGGACAAATTATCCCTTGGAACTTCCCTTTACTAATGGGTGTTTGGAAAATGGCTCCAGCATTAGCGGCAGGGAACTGTATTGTTTTAAAACCAGCTGAGCAAACACCAACATCAATCCTTGTATTATTAGAGTTAATCCAAGATCTATTACCAGCAGGCGTATTAAACGTTGTTAATGGATTTGGTCTAGAAGCAGGTAAACCACTTGCTACAAGTACAAGAATCGGAAAAATTGCTTTTACTGGTGAAACGACTACTGGTCGTTTAATCATGCAATATGCAACTCAAAATTTAATTCCTGTCACTCTTGAGCTTGGTGGTAAATCACCAAATATCTTCTTTGAAGACGTAATGGATCAAGATGATGCATTTTTAGATAAGGCAGTTGAAGGGTTTGTTATGTTTGCCCTAAACCAAGGTGAAGTATGTACATGTCCATCACGTGCTTTAATACAAGAGTCTATTTATGATAGATTCATAGAAAAAGCGTTGAAACGTGTTGCTGAGATTAAAATAGGTAATCCTCTTGATACTGATGTCATGATGGGTGCTCAAGCTTCTCATGAACAACTTGAGAAAATCCTTTCATACATTGATATTGGTAAACAAGAAGGTGCAGATTGCTTAATCGGTGGTGAACAAAATGAACTTGATGGTGAACTTGCAACTGGTTATTACGTGAAACCAACTGTCTTCAAAGGACACAACAAAATGCGCATTTTCCAGGAAGAAATTTTTGGCCCTGTACTTTCTGTGACAACTTTCAAAGACAAAGCAGAGGCGCTTGAAATTGCAAATGATACATTATACGGATTAGGTGCAGGTGTTTGGTCTCGCGATATGAACACAGCTTACCGTATGGGGCGTGGAATCCAAGCGGGTCGAGTTTGGACAAACACATATCACCAATATCCAGCCCATGCTGCATTTGGTGGTTATAAATTATCGGGTATTGGCCGTGAAAATCACAAAATGATGCTCGATCATTACCAACAGACTAAAAACTTGCTAGTAAGTTACTGTGAAGGTGCACAAGGCTTCTTCTAAGAAAGGTGTGTTCTGAACATGGTAGAACGTGTTATTGCAACAGATGAGGCTTTAGCGTTAATCGACTTGCTTAAAAGTAAACATGGACCTATCATGTTCCACCAATCAGGTGGATGCTGTGATGGTTCCTCACCGATGTGCTATGCTGAAGGGGACTTAATCCTAGGAGATGTCGATGTACTTCTTGGTTCAATAGGGGAAGTTCCTTTCTATATGCACGAAAGCCAATATGATTATTGGAAGCATACCCAACTCATTATTGATGTTGTGGATGGGCGTGGGGGCATGTTTTCCCTTGAAGGTGTTGAAGGTAAACGATTTTTAACACGTTCACGTGCGTTTACTGAAGTAGAATATTCAGAAGTAAAAAAGTTTTTATAAAAACAAAGGGTCTCTAGCGTTAAGTAGCTTGAGACCCTTTTGCATGATTATTTAGCCAAGTTGTACCGTATTTGATAAGTGGCTTCATTGTAATAATTTTAGTGCTTGCTTGACCTAACTTTCCATAATGTACATGTTCAGAATGCGCCTTTTCAAATGAGTTACCAATCTCAAGGAAACGATCTGAATCTACATTTAACATTATTTTAAAGATTTAAAGGGTAATCGTTTTTAGTGATGAATTACAATGGAGTGCTAGCTATAACCGCCAACTTACGGAAAGTGTGTTGTATGTACGTGATTATTTGAAAAGTGCGGGTATTAAAGTAAAAATATCATATTATATGGTAATTGGTTTGTTGGGGGCTATTGGTGCGAAAGACGAACTCCTACAACAAATTGTTGATGTCTATTACGACCTTGAACAGATGAAGCTCTTTAATTGGGGTTATAAAGAGATGATTTTACCAATCGCAGTTCAGCTTGAAACAAAGCATTTAATTGAAGCACAAACTGGAACGACAATGACAGTACTCACCTCCATAGAATCTATTCTACAGGCTCAGCAAGCTGCGATGATTTCAACCGCAGTGATTGTCAGTTCATCTACTGCAGCAAACAGCGCTGGTGGTAGTTAAGAGCATTTTTACGATGGGGCAAAAAAATAGTGTTAACATGGAGAGGCGTAGTGATCGAGATATAGGGGGGATTTAAAATGAAAGAAACAAAACTTTGGATAGATGGAAGTTGGCAAGATACAGCAGAGAGCTATAAACTACAATCTCCGTATAGTGGTGAAGTAATTGCGAAAGTGGCAAAGGCAACACCAACAGATGTGAAACGTGCTATAGAAGGAGCACATAAAGCATTTCAATCTTTTAAAAAAACAACTGCATATGAAAGAGCTGAAATTTTATATCGTGTCGTTGAAATAATGCGCAGCCGCCGAGAAGAATTGGCAGAAATCTTGACGTATGAAGCGGGAAAACCAATTACAGCAAGTCTAGGTGAGTTAGATCGTACCATTGCTACCTATCAATTTGCGGCAGAGGAAGCCAAACAATTACATGGTGTGACAGTACCAATGGATGCGGCACCTGGGATAACAAACCGAATTGGTTGGACGAAGCGAGTGCCTCTTGGTGTTATTTCTGCTATTACACCATTTAACTTTCCATTTAATTTGGTGGCACATAAATTAGGGCCAGCTTTTGCTGTAGGAAATACGGTTGTCTTAAAGCCGGCAACGCAAACGCCATTAAGCAGTATTGTAATGGCCGGAATTTTTGAAGAAGCAGGTTTACCAAATGGTGTGCTTCAAATCGTCACGGGTAGCGGAAGTGAGCTAAGTGAAGAGCTTGTTACAAATCCAGCAGTAAAAAAAGTAACATTCACGGGAAGTGGATCTGTTGGTTTAAAAATCAAAGAACGGGTCGGCTTACGTAAAATTACACTTGAACTTGGTTCAAATGCTGGGTTAATTATAGAACCAAGTGCACCGATTGAAAAAATTGTAGGTCGTTGTGTGAACGGGGCATTTGGCTTTGCTGGACAAGTTTGTATTTCGTTGCAACGCATTTTTGTTCATGAATCGATTTACAATGAATTCACAAAGGCATTTGTAGCAGAAACGGAAAAATTAGTAGTGGGTGATCCGTTTGATAGTTCAACAGATATCAGCGCAATGATTAATCCGAAAGAAGTATCGAGAATTGCAGAATGGGTTGGAGAAGCAAAAGCCCAAGGAGCAATCGTAGCAACTGGCGGGACATTTACTGAACGTATAATGACACCAACCGTCATGACGAATGTCGAATCTGATATGAAGGTAGTTTGTCAAGAAGTATTTGCACCGATTGTGTCGATTGTTCCATATGAAACATTCGACAAAGCAATCGATTTATTGAACGCATCTGACCTTGGTTTGAATGCGGGAATTTTCACTAATAAGCTAGATGATGCTATGCGTGCAGCGGATGAATTAGAGGCAGGATCTGTTATTATTAATGAAATTCCCACATTCCGCACTGATAATATGCCGTATGGTGGCGTGAAAATGAGCGGTTATGGGCGTGAAGGAGTTAAATTTGCAGTAGAAGATATGACAGAATTGAAGTTTATTACGGTAAATACAGGTCTTTAAAATAACATAGTTCTACCTTTTAGAATACAAGTGGCTATGTATGGAGAAGCTATGGAAAATAATCTATAATTATTAGCATTATTAGTCTAATAAGTCCGTTTTCCCCAAGCTATTTTAGGTGTGAAATTGTCATTTATAATTTTGGATATTATTTTTATCTGAATTGTAGAATAACAAGCACATTAACTTTAAAATGAACTTAGCATGAGAAAATAAAAAAGATTTAGGAGAGTGTTTAGAAAATGACAGAAGCAATCCCGATGAGCCAGTCACGTACTATACAATCGAAATTGGTTCTCCCCCCTGATACAAATCATATGAATTCTATTTTCGGAGGAAAAGTTTTAGCTTATATTGACGAAATTGCTGCGATTACATCCATGAAGCATGCAAAAAGCGCAGTTGTTACAGCTTCTATTGATTCAGTTGATTTCGTATCGCCAGCGCATGTTGGAGATGTTCTAGAGCTAGAAAGTGTAGTAACTACTACTGGTAGTTCTTCTATGGAAGTTTATGTACGTGTAATTTCTCGCAATTTATTAACAGGTGAACAAAAGTTAACAACGGAATCTTTTGTGACAATGGTTGCAATCGATGAAAATGGTAGACCTACTCCGGTACCAGGTGTGTTCCCGGAAACAGAAGCAGAAAAACGATTATTCGAATCTGGTCCTGCCCGTCGCGAGCACCGTAAAGCGAAACGCTTAATGCCTCACTAAAAAAACGTCCTTCATGCATGAGTCTACGTGCAGAAGGACGTTTTTTTATTCAAAATGTGAAGTATCACCAACGAGTTTTAAAGTTGCTTGTCCGTCACTATTTATTTCTACAACGGTTAAGCTCGTACCATGTATAAAAGGGGGGGCCCATAGAGAGTTTAATGGATTTCCTTTAAAATAATTGATAAGTAATTTCTTTACAACACTATGTGTGACGATTAAAACATTTCCATCGTGTTGGGCTTCAAGTATACGATCTAACGCTGCAAGAACTCGCTTTTCTACATCATGAAAATTTTCCCCAGAAGTAGCTTTAAAATTCTCGGGTTGTTCATAATAAGTAGCATATTGGGAAGGGAATTTGGATTCAATAGTACTTAAAGTCATTCCTTGCCATTCACCAGTATTAATCTCTCGTAAATCCTCATCTAGAATAGTAGTTACTTCTCGTCCCTTTAAAAGAATTTCAGCGGTTTGTACAGTACGTCCACTTGGACTAATATATGCTGCAGAAAAGGGAATCTTTTTCAATTTTTCTCCTAATTTTTCAGCATCTTGACGTCCTTTTTTTGTTAAAGGCGAGTCAGACCAGCCCTGCATCCGCTTTTCTATATTCCACTCTGTTTGACCATGTCTTGTAATATATAAAGTAACCAATACGATCACCCTCTCACGATTATTCTTTTAGTTTAGCAAAATAAATGAAACTTTTTCACTAATTTTTCCGTATGTTAATAAAAGGTAATTTTGGGAGGTTGAATGGATGTTACAGCAACTAGATGATCAGCAGGCAGAATTAAAGTTTGAGATGGATAAAAGAGATAAAGTTTTGCGCCGCCAAATTGCACTTCAAGAACAACTGGAAGAGATAGGTATAAGAGCGGGGAGATATTATAGAAAGTTACAGAAAGAAACAAAGGATGTCGATAAACTAGACCGCTTTTCATTTTTAAATATGTTCAGAACGTGGACAGGCAAGCAGGACGAGATTCGATTAAAGGAATTATCTGAAATGACAGCAGCAGAAGCAAAGTGGCGTGAAGCCCAGATGATGGAAGAGACGATACAAGCTGATTTATCTGAAATACAAACGGAACTTAATAATCCTAACTGGCAAAATATCGATGATAGATGGAGTGCAATTATTAAGGAGAAGGAAGAATTCATTTTCAAAAATAATTTACCAGAGTGTCGTCTATTGGGAGAGTTGTATGAAGAAAGATCGTTACTAACGACTTTACAACGGGAAATAGAAGAGGCAATGAAAGCCGGAGATGTAGCGAAGAGATCACTGCAGTTTGCACTGAAACGTTTAGACAATGCTGAAGGGTATTCTACATGGGATACGTTTTTAGGTGGTGGATTTATTGCGACCGCTTTAAAACACGGTGAATTAGATGATACTGAAAATGCTATCCATAAAGCGCAGGTCGCACTTCAAAATTTCCAAACAGAACTATTGGATGTGAAGGAAGTCCAAATTGAAAACTTACAAGTTGAGCGAGGTTCATTTATTACATTTGCGGACTATGTGTTTGATGATATTTTCTCGGAATGGTCATTGCATTCACGTATTAAATCATCACAAAAGCACGTAGAAGAGACATTGAATCAAGTGATTACTACTTGCGATGAACTTGAGAAGCGTTTCGAAATGACAGAAGATAAAGAAAAACAAATACGGAAAAAAATTGATGCTATTTTAGGATGAGATTAAAGTAGTAGTATCAAGGCGTGGGACGATTAACGAGATAACATATGGACAACTGTTTGGAAATTAATTTACAAAATCACTTGCATTTTATCGCTGTTCTAGTGTACCATATATCTAGTACACTAGAACATGTGAGGTATACTTATGGAAAAATGGAAAGGCCTATTTCGAAGGGAATGGTTATTATACCGTTCTTGGATATGGGGAGTTATATTAGCTACAGTTGTGACAATTCTCCTGGTACCAATAGGGCTAATGAAGGTTTTTCCTTTGGAGGGCAAATATGTAGAGATTGCAATTGTAATAACTGGGATTTGGGTACTATTAGTGAGTTTTATAGTATTGATTCAATTTTGCATCAGTTTAAATCAAGATGCAAAAAGATTAGATGTATGGTTGCATACGCCAGCTTCAACAGGGCAAATCATAAGCTCTAAAATTGCCTATAGTATCCTTTTTGAAGTTGCCGTCTTTGTGGTGTTGGGTGTATCGGGTATTACTTTGCTAGTAGCTGGCCATATTGCCGAGTTAGGTGAGTTAACTTTACTTGGTATTTACCTTCTATTACTACTCGTATCAAACTCATTGTTTATGTTTGTTGCTGTGTTATTGTTATGGATTTTCCATATGAAAATAAAACCGTACACTGGGAATTTCACTGGGTTTATTACCGTTCTGGTTGGAGTGATAGCCACTTTACTTTGGTCAAAAATGTTAGAGCTAGCACGGGTGAAAAAGTGGGTTAATACGTTAGAAATCCCATTGCCTTCATTTCGGAAAGTGGTACTTAAGATAACTGAAATACCTGGTTTACTAGAAAATCTTTATTTGGGATCTATCCTATTTTATTCCATCGTAACAATTCTCTTCTACGTTATCGCATTAAAGTGGCTTGATCGAGGAGTTGAACAACGATGACAGCAGACTTTTTGAAGGATAAACCAATTTATCAACAGCTCGTGGATCGTATATGTGGTGATATTATTCGTGGAAGTTTAAAGTCGGGAGATCGCCTTCCATCAGTTCGGGAATATGCTGTTGAAGTCGGCGTTAATGCGAATACAATGCAGCGCGTATACAAGGAGTTGGAGCAATTGGATATTACGGAAACGAAGCGTGGTCAAGGTACATTCGTAACGGAAAACCGTGAGCGACTAGCTGAACTACGTGAAGAGATGAAGTTAGGTTTAGTTGAAAGTTTCATTCACAGTATAGAGTCATTAGGCTTTACTCAAAGGGAAATGATAGAGGTATTGCAATCAAAGGAACGAGGTGAGTAAGTATGATAACAGTTGATAAAATCACTAAAAAATACGGAAAAAAAACTGTGTTAACCGATGTTTCTTTTACTATCCCAAATGGGAAAATTATAGGGTTAGCTGGAGAAAATGGTAGTGGTAAATCTACGCTGTTAAGAATAATTGCTGGTTTATTACATCCTACGAGCGGCAGAGTACAATTAGATGGTAGAAAAGCCAATCGAGGGAGTGCTGAGCATATCGCTTACTTACCTGACTTAGATTTGTTCTATCCTTACTTTACTGGAGAGGAACTTTTCCGTTATTACGACTCACAATTCGTAGATTTCCATTATGACAAAGCTTGTATTGTCGCACAGTTTTTGAATACTCCATTAGATGTAAAGCTGAGGAATATGTCAAAGGGTAATCGTGGGCGTTTGAAAATGGCAGCTACACTAGGGCGAGATGCATCTTATTATTTAATGGATGAACCATTCTCTGGTTTTGACCCGCTCGTACGCGAGAATTTGATTAAAGGGCTTATTCAATTTACAGATTCAGAAACACAAACAATATTCCTTTCGACTCATGAAATTAGGGAAGTTGAACCTTTGTTAGATAGTATTATCGTTCTTCAAAAAGGACAAATAGTGGCTCAGGAAGAAATTGAAAACATCCGTGAAGTATACAACCAAGATACGATTACATGGTTGAAAAATTTATTGAAGGAAGGTGACAAAGTTGGACAATAAACCAATTGTTGAACTAAAAAATTTATCAAAAACAATTAAAGGTAAGAAGATTATCCATGATTTAAATTTAGCTTTGTATCCCGGTCAAATTACGGGATTTTTAGGACCAAACGGAGCGGGGAAAACGACAACAATTCGTATGATGGTAGGTCTTATGAAGCCAACGAGCGGTGAGGTTTTCATCGATGGCCAGTCGGTACAAAGTCATCTTGAGGAAGCGATTAGCAAAGTAGGTGTAATCGTAGAAAATCCTGAGATGTATAAATACTTATCAGGCTATAAAAACCTTGAACATTTTGCACGTATGAATAAAAACGTAACAAAAGAGCGAATTGATGAAGTTATTCGTCAAGTAGGTTTAGAAAAGCGTATTCGTGAGAAAGTATCGACGTACTCGTTAGGGATGCGACAACGTTTAGGTTTAGCACAGGCTTTGCTAAATAAACCGAAGTTTTTAATATTAGATGAACCTACGAATGGTTTGGATCCAGCAGGTATTCGAGAATTCCGTAACTATTTACGTAAAATTGCGGAGGAGGAAGGTGTCTCTGTTTTCGTATCAAGTCATTTACTCTCTGAAATAGAATTAATGTGTGACAGAATTGCGGTTATTCAAAATGGTAAGTTAATTGATATGCGTGAAATGAAAAATGACGAGCAGTCACATTACTATATTGAAACAGAACAAAATGCTAATATCACGACAGTCTTTGCTGATGCAGGTATTGTTTTTGAACAGCATGAAAAGGGATGGCTCGTACAGGCTGAAAAAACACAAATTCCAGCAATTGTGCAGTCACTTGTTGCTAGTGATATTAATATTTATGCAGTAAATCCTTATCATAAAACATTAGAAGATCAATTCTTAGAAATGACAGGAGGTGGCCAAATTGCTGAAACTAATTCAAAATGAGTGGATGAAGTTGTGGCGTAAAAAAGCCACTTGGATTATGTTAATTATGCTTATCGTATTAGTCATTGGTTTGGCTGGGTTAAATAAGTGGATATCGTCTAAAAATAGTGCTGAAGATGATTCAACTGGTGGAGCCGTGACTACAGAAAAGGCTAAAGGGAAAGATGCACCGAAGTTGAGTTGGCAAGAACAAGAAAAGATTGCTATTGCCGAGAATAAAAAAACGCTAAAAGAAGATGGTCTATCTAAAGATGAAAAAGAAAATTTAATCGAAAAAAATAGTATATCAGAATATCGCCTGAAGAATGATATTGCACCTGAAAATGAAGCGAGTATGGAAAGCTTTGTGTTAGACTCTAGTGGTATGTTGTCGTTAGTTACTATGTTTGTTGTCGTTATTGCGGCAGGAATTGTGGCAATTGAGTTTTCAGAAGGTACAATTAAAATGTTATTAACGCGACCAGTAAAACGTTGGAAAATACTAACATCCAAGTTTGCTACGGTATTATTATTCGGGATAGCTATGGCGGCAGTCACTTGGATTACCTCTGTAATTATTGGTCTTATACTATTTGATTCAAGTGGTGTAGGTTACTTGAAATGGAATGGCAGTGAAGTAGTAGAACAGTCGATTTGGCTACGCTCATTGTATTTATATTTAATTTCATCAGTTAATATTTTCGTGACTGCAACATTTGCCTTTATGATTGGATCTGTTTTCCGTTCAAATGCTTTAGCAATTGGTATTTCAATGTTCCTATGGTTTATGGGAAGTAATGTTGTACTCTTCTTAAGAAAATATGAATTTGTAAAATACTTATTCTTTACGTATACGGATTTAACACAGTTTGTATATGGTACTGGATTGGTTGAAGGTACAACAATGGCACTTGCGCTTACGGTGTTATCAGTTTACGTAGTCATTTTCATGGCAATTAGTTATATTGTTTTCACCAAACGAGATATTACAGCGTAAAAAGATGTCAGAAATGATGTGTATTATAGCTATCATTTTTGTTGTAGTTATATTTGTATTTGGTGGCTTTTATGGAATAAAGAAATTTTATCAAAAATAAAAAAACAGGCTGTTCACCATGACTTTTCATGGGCGAACAGTCTGTTTTCTTAATTTAGTTGGCTCGTAATTTCAATTAAATGATCAGATGATGCAGATACCTGAGCAGCTCCTTGGCTTAAATCCTCAAGTAGATGAGAAATACTAGTAATGTCTTTTGTTGTATTTTCATTTTTCTCTTTTATACCTGCGACCGCTTCAGCGATAATGTTGAAGGATTGTGAAAGGTCACTTTGCATTTCAACGCCTTTGGAGATTTGAACATCAACATCCTTCACTGAAGTCGACATATTCTCGATGTTATTTTCGGTATCCTTGATAAGAAGTGAGACATTGTGAACAGCACTTTTCGTTTCCTCAGCTAATTTACGTACCTCGTCAGCTACGACAGCGAAACCTTTACCATGTTCACCAGCACGCGCCGCTTCAATTGAAGCGTTTAAAGCAAGTAAATTGGTTTGATCTGCAATGTCTGTTACTAGACGCACAATTTGTGTGATTTCATTGGATGAAATACGTAATTTATTCATTGTTTCATCTAATAATGAGACACTTGAAGACATTTTATTCATCAACTTTGTTTGCGCATCTAATAGTTCTCTGCCGCTATCAGACTTTTCTTGAGTAGAAGTAACGAACGTTAGTCCTTGTTGCGTTGATTGCGCAATATCATCTGATTGGCTAGCTAAAGATTGTAGTGAGGCTGTTGTTTCTTGACTAATGGCACACAACTCTTGTGCTGTGCTTTGAACTGAGGTAACAACCTTTTGTTTTGTTTCATCCGATTTTTCTCTGACGCGGTCTTGTTCATTTTCATAAGCCTCGATGACTAACTGTTGTTCGAGATTTATTAACTTAGAAAATGCCTCGATTGCTAAAGTAGAATCTTTCGTATCGAGTTCCAGACTATTAACAAAACGAATGAAAGATGTAGTTAAAGATTGGAATGAATTAATATACCACTTAGATTGTAAACCTATACGAACATGTACCTTTGCTATAACTTTGCGTTGTTCAATATAAGCGTCATTAATATGACATTCAAACATTTCAGATAGATGACGTGACAATGTCACTTTTAACTTGTTGATTTCAGAATGATTTTGAATAATACTTATTAAATTATTTGATTGACTGATAGCATCATAAAATTTCTCGACCATTTCTGTTATAAGTTCCTGTGTTAATGGTTGTAGTTGTTTTAAGATAGCTAAATCTTGTTTTTTTAAATCTAATAATTGAAATTGTTTTTGTATATCATGATGTCTCGTTACATTTAAAGTAACTTGATTTATATAGTGTTCTGTTTGAAAATAGTGTTCTTTTACTTTACTAGTTTTTCTCATTGTCCAAATTGACACGTCAATTTCTCCATTCCCTATTAGCGAAATTTAGTTTATGATGATTCTATTCTACCATTTTTAACGTATCTATAAACATAATATATATATCATTTTATTGTGAATATAGTAATAATTAATTAATAAATAGGGATATTTCAAGTAAAAATTAGAGGTATAAAGTAATGATATAGGGATTTACTAGGTCTTTTTATAAAAAAAGACCCTTTTAAGCTGATACAAAGAAGTGAACAATCGATGTCACATATTGTTTCACAGTGTTCTTATAGGGTGTCCATGCTACAATATAAGAAATGTCTTGGAGAAAAGGATGTATTGGTCAATGGATCGTAAACGTGGAATGAAATTTGCTTTACCAATAATGGCTGTTGTAGTGGTATCAGCAATGATGTTATTGAATAAAGATTATACAGAGGTTCCTATGAACTCTCGTATAATGATAGCAGCAGGTGCAGCATTATTTTCAGGTGTAATTTCTTTTGTTTTATTTGGCTTAAAAGATGCTAAGGATGATGGACTAAAGTGAAAATGCAGACTCTTCACCAATTGTGAGGAGCCTGCATTTTTTATGGTTTAAATAAGTCAAACCAGCCTTTGTATTTGAACCAAACTAACATGAATACGGCAATGAAAATCATAATACTTAGAACGATAAAGTAACTGTACTGCCAATGTAATTCAGGCATATTCTCAAAGTTCATACCGTAAACACCTACTATAAAGGTCAATGGAATGAAGATTGAGGAAATAATAGTTAAAATCATCATAATGCCATTCATGCGGCTTGCATTCATCGACATATGACTGTCCCGCATATCAGCCGTAAGTTCGCGATTAGATTCGACCATTTCGGTTAGTTTGATGAGGTGGTCATGGACATCGCCAAAGTAAGCCCGTTCAGTTTTAATCAGTGCAAAGCGTTCGGAGTTTAAAATGCGATATAATAGGTCGCGCATTGGTAAAATAGTACGTCGAATATGGAGTAAATCACTTCTTAAGTCAAACACATAGCGCATTGATTTAGCGTTATTTTGGTAATTTAGCTCGTCGTCAATTGTATTTAAATGATCTTCAATGTTGTAGACCATAGGGAAATAACTATCAACGATTTTATCTATTGCTTGGTAAGTGACGAAAATAGCACCGCGTTCCCAGTTCTGAGGTTGATCTTGTAAACGTGAACGGACGATATCAAATTCATTTACTGGTGATTTATGAAAAGTTACTATAAATTTCTTGGAAACAAACATGTTAACCTCTTCAGCTTCAAAGGTATTCTCATTTAATTTATGTAAAACTAAAAATTGGTAGTCGTCATAGTAATCGAGCTTTGGCCGTTGTAAACGCATTAAACAGTCTTCAATAGCTAGTGGATGAAAGTGAAAGAATGTACTAAGTAGCAGTTCTTCTTGTACTGAGGGTTCATCAAAATCAACCCAATACCATTCAAAAGAGTTCTTACTTATTTCTTCTAGTGGAAAATCCATTTTTAGTTCTTGATTGTTAGTAATGCCAAGGGTTCGAATCATAGATAGTCCTCGTTTCAACTAATATATAACTATCCTCTCATAAATGGCATCGTATTGTCACGGAGAGACGTTGAATATTATATAAATAGTAAAGAGGGCGCTTCTATATAGCGACCCTCTTATATATTTTATAGAATTTAGTTGTCGGTTTCAATTTGATTCCTATTACTTTTTTGGGTCGGATTTTCAATAGTATCTTGATGTAGCAAATCCGAATCACTGATTGAGTTGATGATTTTTATTTTATGCTCGATGGTTTTAGAGCATGAAGAAGTTTTAGTTTCGCAATCATTAGAAAATGAATTTTTCAATAAACAATATGGCATTGCAATGAAAATAATTAAGCATAGCGCGATACTTCCGATGAATAACAATACTTTTTTCAAAGGAATACTCCTCCTTTTTGTTCGTTACTACAGAGGACGCAAGGATAATAATAATGTTCCTTTTTTTGAATTGAATATGAAACTAATGGATTTTTTAATCGTATACATAGATAAGAAGTATATAAAAAAATGAAAGTGAGTTGCTCTAATTGGAATCTAAAGGATTAAAAGTAATTCTTCATGCAAGTGCATTTTTTGCTCCATTATTATTGCCAATCCTATTCTATATATTTATTGACGATAAACAAATTAAACGTTTGTCTATTCAAGCGTTATTGTTCCAATTTGTTATGTGGGCATTAGTCGTTGTTTCAGGCATCTTTAGTTTTTTATTAATTGGACTTCCATTCTTAGTGGTTTTTTTGATTATGACTGTGGTCGTACCAGTAATAGGTATTGTGAAGGCTCTTAATGATACAGATTGGGATTACCCGATTGTTGGGAAATGGTATTAACACGATAAAACCGCGATAGCTTTTTTGCTATCGCGGTTTTTTAATGTGCGCCCGGCATGCGTATGAACTATAGGGTGCAAGTCCTGAACCCCGAAGACAGAAGTAGAGGTTAGCCAAGAGCAAGGGTGTCCGT
>NZ_JBNNTI010000028.1:0-54963 GCF_050278625.1 Viridibacillus sp. NPDC096237
TCACACCCGTTCCCATGCCGAACACGGAAGTTAAGCTCTTTAGCGCCGATGGTAGTTGGGGGTTTCCCCCTGTGAGAGTAGGACGTTGCTAGGCACACTAAAGCACAGCTGATTTAATCAGTTGTGCTTTTTTTATTGGTTTATTAAAAAAATGTAATTACTTTATAAAGTAGCCTTAGGGTTCTAGAAGATACAAAACTTCTTCTAATACTTGCTTAACTTCCATATTTCTAGTTTTGGCTAAGTCTGAAACAATAAATAAAACCATCCTAGAAATATCCTTTAGTTGTGGTAAACCTTCTAATAAAAAGCAATTTTCTACATACTCCCTAAAAGGTTAGTTTGCAAACATCCTAGCCGTTAGATCTGTTTCAATAAACGTTGATGCTACTGCATTCAAATTAATCCTATTATTTGCCATAGAACAACTTGTTCTTTTCCATCGGAACAAGCCTGCCTTAACCTGAACAGTATGTAGTAGGTCTAAAACATTCTTAAATTAATTCAACACATGTTATAACAACACCAGAAATGATTTTACTAGATAGAGATAATAGACTTGGTATTATATTTGCAAGCGAATCAGCAAAAGGTATGATAGGGTATGGCGTTATTTAAGGTGGGGATTACCACAATATACAGCAAGATACTATATATTCAAATTAATAAATCACCCACGGTATTATGGATTAATAGAAAATGAGCAGAAATCTATCTAAAATGTGGTATATAAATTATTGTAAAAGGTAGTAGGTCAAAATAATTAGAAATAGGGTAAATAAAATCTATCTTATGTGTAATGAATTTTTTGTTCTGTGAAATAACGCATGAGTGGCAGGTTTTTAGAATAGATATTGTATAATAGAGTAAATAGAAATTAATCGAAACTAATCCGTTATCGGAGGAACATATAATAATGAAGAAAAATTTATTTATAACAATTGAAGGACCAGAGGGAGCCGGAAAAACTACGGTTTTGAAAATGGTTGTTGAAAGGCTACAAAGGGAGGGAAAGAAGTTCGTTGCTACACGTGAACCAGGGGGCAACGAAATAGCTGAAAAGATTCGCGATATCATTTTAAATCCCGCCCATACAGCAATGGACGCGCGGACTGAGGCTCTATTATATGCAGCTGCTCGCAGCCAGCATTTTGCCGAGAAGGTAGAACCAGCTTTAGCTTTAGGTATCCCAGTATTATGTGATCGCTTTATCGATTCATCATTAGCTTACCAGGGACATGCTAGAGGACTTGGAATGGAAGGGGTGCGTTCTATCAATGAGTTTGCTATTGGCGATAGAATGCCGGATTTGACGATATTATTTGATTTAGAGCCAGAGGTTGGTCTTGCACGAATTAATTCGCATAGTGAACGTGAAGTAAATCGTTTAGATGTAGAGAGCTTAACATTCCATACAAAAGTGTGTGAAGCGTATAAATTATTAGCAAATCAAAGTCCAGAGCGGTTTCGAATAGTAGATGCAAGTAAAAATTTAGATGAAGTCGTAGAGAATGTTTGGGAAATTTTGAAAAATGAGCTATAAAGAAAATGAAGAAATTAGCTTGTTTGTGTTATAATTATTAAAAGAACCTATTTAACTAAGGAGTGAGTGCCGATGAAATTAGTTGTAGCAGTTGTACAAGATCAGGATAGTAACCGTCTTTCAAACGCTTTAACGAAAAATGAGTTTCGTGCAACAAAATTGGCAAGTACTGGGGGATTCCTGCGCTCGGGGAATACAACATTCCTTATAGGTACTGAAGATTCATTAGTTTCAAAAGCTTTAGATGTCATTCGTGATAATTGTCGTGCTCGTGAACAAATGGTTGCACCAATATCACCAATGGGTGGCAATGCAGATTCTTATATTCCATATCCTGTAGAAGTTGAGGTTGGGGGAGCTACCGTTTTCGTATTACCGATTGAACAGTTCCACCATTTCTAGTAATGGAGGCGACAGGTAATTGAAAATTAATCAAGACTTACGAACAGGCTTAGATCAATCGCGTCAGCCACTACCAAATCATCAACCCGTAACACGTTTTGGTGATGTAGTAGTGAAGCAAGGGCAGCGATTGCAAACAGAGCAACTAACAAGACTATTAGGTGATATATCAACAGCTGGCGATCGTATTGCCAAATCTCGTAATTTACGTGACTTAGCTAAATTTAAAATGCTTGTAAAACGCTTCTTAAAAGAAGCTGTTGATCATGGTATGGAGCTTAAACAATCACATACCTGGAATCGTTTTGGTGAAGGTCGACGATTGAAGGTTGTATCAACAATTGATGAAAAGCTTATCGAATTGACAGAAGACATTTTAGACCAGGAGAAAGACTCCGTTGAATTATTAAGTAAAATAGGCGAGATTAAAGGGTTGTTAATCAACTTATATACGTAAATAAACCCCGTGTCTTTCGGAACTCCGGAGCACGGGATTTTTTCAAACAATGAAAAGGTGATGAATGATGGTGCAGACAGCTGAAGAGTTACTAAAATTACAACCTGTAGTAATGAAGCAGCTCCAAACAATTTTTGATAAAAAGAGACTGGGTCATGCTTACATATTTGAAGGTGGAAAAGGTTCTGGAACTGAAGCTATAATGCATTTCTTCGTGCAATTAATGTTTTGTGAGGAACCTCGGAAAAATGTTCCATGTGAAACATGTCGAAATTGTCAGCGCATAAAATCAGGAAATCACCCAAATTTCCACCAAATATACCCTGATGGTCAATTTATTAAAGTAGTAGCCATTGAGGCTCTGTTACATGAGATGAATAAGACAGGCTTAGAAGCAGGACGAAAAGTATATGTCGTTCATGAGGCTGACCGTTTGAATCCACAATCTGCTAACAAATTATTGAAGTTTCTTGAAGAGCCTGAAGGTATTGTTACGGCAATTTTCATTACAGATAATATAAATGCTATGCTGTCGACTATTCGCTCGCGTTGCCAACATATTAAATTTCAGGGAATATCGAGAGAGACTATGATTAAAGAGCTTGTAGCGGGAGGAATTACGGCTTCAATGGCCGCTACTGTTAGCATGTTGACAAGCGATTTAGAGGAAGCTTTTTCTCTATCAAAAGATGATGAGTTTGCGCATGCCCGAAAAACAGTGTTAAAATTGGTAGAAGCAACCTTTACTAATGTACATGAATCTATGTTATCAGTACATGAGGATTGGCTGCCACTATTTAAAGAGAAAGAGCAAATGGAGTTGGCATTAGATTTACTGCTGTTTGCATTTCGTGACATTGTTGCGATTAAAGCAAATCCCGAAGCAGTGTGTACGTATCCAGATTGGTTATCGTATTGGAAGAAAGTTGCATTGCAGACGACATATGCTCGTTTATCGACGCAGTTGCAGGCGATATTACAAGCTCGTCAGCAATTACAGCGCAACATGAACCGAACGCTGATGATGGAGCAGCTTATGCTGAATCTGCAGGAGGGAAAATCCTTTGTATAACGTAGTTGGTGTTCGCTTTAAAAAAGCGGGTAAAATATATTATTTTGACCCTGGAGAATTTTTATTAAGTAAGGGTCAGTATGTAATTGTCGAAACTGCACGTGGTATTGAGTACGGCAAAGTCGTCGTTCCAATGAAACAAGTAGGTGAAAGCGATGTTGTACTACCATTAAAGCAAGTTGTACGACCAGCTGATGATCGCGACCGTTTCCAGGTTGATGAAAATGCTATTGAATCGAAACGTGCTTTTGAATTGGCAACAGAAAAAATTACAGACCATGAACTAGAAATGAAATTAGTTGATGTTGAATATACATTTGACCGAAATAAAATTATTTTTTATTTTACAGCGGAAGGTCGAGTAGATTTCAGAGAGTTAGTAAAAGACTTAGCTGCTATTTTCCGCACGCGAATTGAACTTCGTCAAATAGGTGTGAGAGATGAAGCGAAGATGCTTGGTGGAATAGGTCCGTGTGGGAGAATGTTATGTTGTTCTACATTTTTGGGTGATTTTGAGCCAGTTTCTATAAAAATGGCGAAGGATCAAAACTTATCGCTTAACCCTTCCAAAATTTCAGGGTTATGTGGTCGTTTAATGTGTTGCTTGAAATATGAAAACGACGAGTATGAAGAAGCTAGAGAGCAAATGCCTGATATTGGTGCTTTAATTACAACGCCAGATGGTAGTGGAAAAGTAGTGGGTATGAATATATTAGAACGCGTGCTACAAGTAGAGCTTTCTGAGCAACAACGTATTTTGGATTATACATTGGAAGAAATTTTACAACACGAAAAAAGTTCTGTCCAATAGTGGAAATAATGAGGTGGCTTGAGTGGAGGACCGTAATTTCTTAGATACTGTTATGGAGTTCGAACAACAGCTAGAATCGATGCAAAAACAATTTGAGGCACTGAAGAAATTCGTTGCACTTATGATGGAAGAGCATCAAACGCTCCAAATGGAGAATCTACATCTTCGCACACGTCTAGAGGAAGTACTCTCTTCTAAACCAGAGGGAAAGGTTATTAAAGACGTTTCAGCGAAAAAGGTAGAAATCATTGATGTAGGTGAAGGTTATGATAATCTAGCGCGCCTGTATCATGAAGGATACCATGTATGTCATGTCCATTTTGGTGGTTCACGTAAGGGTGAGGATTGTTTATTCTGCCTATCATTTTTAAATAAACAAAACGGCTAAACAAAGACTGATTCCATTTTTAAAAAGTGGAGGTCAGTCTTTTGCTATGTTGGAGGTAATAATATGGAACAGTGGTTGAAAGAAGATGAGAGACTCGATTATCTTTTAGCAGAGGATCTACGCATTATTCAAAGTCCGTCGGTGTTTTCATTTTCTCTTGATGCAGTGTTACTTGCAAAGTTTGTAAATGTACCTTATCAAAAAGGAAAGCTTGTTGATTTATGCGCTGGTAATGGAGCTATTCCATTATTTTTGAGTGCTCGGACAAAAGGGCATATTACTGGAGTAGAACTGCAAGAACGCCTTGTTGATATGGCTCGGAGAAGTGTTCATTATAATAAATTAGAAGAACAAATTGAGATTATGCAAGGTGATGTGAAGACAATTGCATCTGTACTTGGCGCGGAAAGATATGATGTTGTGACATGTAATCCACCTTATTTCCCTGCGCATGAGGCAAGTGATAAAAACTTGAAAGAGCATGTCGCTATTGCACGGCACGAAATTTATTTAACGTTAGACCAAATGATTTTTTCTGCAAGTAAATTGTTGAAACAAGGTGGAAAGGCCGCATTTGTCCACCGTCCTGGTCGTTTAATTGATATTGTAACAGCAATGCGAGCGAATCGATTGGAGCCAAAACGTATCCGTTTTGTTTATCCGAAAGCTGGAAAAGAAGCAAATACATTATTAATAGAAGGAATCAAAGATGGCAAGCCAGATTTAAAGATTTTGCCTCCTCTTTATGTATATGGAGAAGATGGTGAATATACAGCTGAAGTGAGAGAGATGCTATATGGAAAAGAACAATAAGCATTTTATGTATGTTCTCGAATGTGGTGATGGAACTTACTATACAGGTTATACAAATGATTTAGAACATCGCCTCAGTGTCCACAATCAAGGCAGAGGTGCTAAATATACAAGAGCGCGTTTACCTGTAAGTTGTATTTACTTTGAAGAATACGAGACAAAGCAAGAAGCAATGCGAGCTGAATACGCATTCAAACAATTAACACGAAAACAGAAGATTGATCATATAAGGAGCGGAGAATTGTGAAATCACAAAAAAGCACCATGCATGAAAAGGCGAGTTGCCTATACTTAGTTGCTACACCTATTGGTAATTTAGAAGACATGACTATGCGAGCTATTCGTATTCTAAACGAAGCTGATGTCATTGCAGCAGAAGATACACGTAATACAAAGAAACTTTGTAATTACTTTGAAATTGCTACACCACTGGTTAGTTACCATGATCATAATAAGGAATATGGTGGTGAAAAGCTTCTAAATTATTTACGTGAAGGCAAAACAGTTGCATTAGTAAGTGACGCAGGTTTACCGTGTATATCAGATCCAGGTGCAGATATTGCTGCAAAGGCAATTGAAGAAGATTTTGCAGTAGTACCTATACCAGGTGCTAACGCAGCTATCACCGCTTTAATCGCATCAGGCCTAATCCCTCAACCATTTTTCTTCTACGGATTTTTGAGCCGTCAAAAGAAAGAGCGTAAAGATGCTTTAGAAAAATTAAGTAAACGACAAGAAACAATTCTATTTTATGAAGCACCTCACCGTTTGAAAGATACACTAAAGGATATGCAGGCGACTCTTGGTAATCGTCGGATCGTTTTAGCACGCGAATTGACAAAGAAATTTGAGGAGTTTTTAAGAGGTACGATTGATGAAGCTTTAGAGTGGGCAGTTGAAAATGAAATTCGGGGAGAATTTTGTATTGTTTTAGAAGGTAATATAAATGCTGATGAAGAAGAGGAAGTAGCTTGGTGGGACGAGCTCACGGTTGTCGACCACATAAATAAGTTAATAGAAGGACAGCAACTATCATCTAAAGATGCTATTAAAGAAGTGGCAAAAGTAAGAGGCCTTGCTAAGCGAGATGTGTATCAAGCTTATCATGTAGAATAATACGTTCTATTAAATAAAAAACATCCGAAATGGCGAATATTTCGGATGTTTTCTATATATGAAATCACATTTGAAAAACAAGGTAGGTAATAATTTATTTGTTATTGTACAACTTGTTGCTCGAATATAATCAAATCCCCTAAATTATTTAATTAATTTAGATTGGATTTCTTTTACAAGAATTTCAGCGCCTTCAGGGCTTAAGATTAAGCTACCACCAGCAAGACGGAAGTTATCATCAGACACTTCGCCTGTTACTGCACAAGTCATATTAGGTAAATATTTTTTTAAGATGATTTTATCATCATCAACGTAAATTTCAAGAGCGTCTTTTTCAGCAATGCCTAGAGTACGGCGAAGTTCGATAGGAATAACCACGCGACCTAATTCATCAACTTTGCGGACGATACCAGTAGATTTCATGACAAGAATTCCTCCTATATTATTATGATTTTTCGTCAAATTTCGACATAGATTCTGTGTCTGTTGTTTATCATACCAACTAATGACATAAACGTCAATTATTTTTGTTTAAAAATGATATTTTTTTTCAAATAAATTCCGTTCTTTAAGTAATAATTCCGTATAATTTTGACTTTCCCCCTCGAAAAAGCTTGAATTATAAGAGTTTTTTGCTATATTTAAGTATCTCGAATTCGAAAATTAATATTCGACAAATTTCGCCAAATTATCGTTTTATAATCTTTGATTGAAAGGTTTTTCGTACTTGGTTAGAATAGAAAGTATACTGTAGAGCACTGGAGGAAGTTTTCGTGGACAATCAAAAGAAAACATTCTATATAACAACACCTATTTATTACCCTAGTGGTAAATTTCATATCGGAACTGCATATACAACTGTAGCTTCTGATACGATCGCACGCTATAAACGTTTGAGAGGATACGATGTTCGTTTGCAAACTGGGATGGACGAGCATGGTCAAAAAATTCAAGAAAAAGCAGCTGAGGCTGGTAAAGAACCACAGCAATATGTGAATGAAATTGCTGAATCAGCAAAAGCTATTTGGAAGTTGATGGACATCTCTTATGATGATTTTATCCAGACAACAGAAAAACGTCATACAGACGCTGTCGAAAAGATTTTCCAAAAATTCTTAGACAACGGTGATATTTATAAAGGGGAATATGAAGGTTGGTATTGTACACCGTGTGAATCATACTTTACTGAATCACAATTGGACAATGGTAACTGCCCTGACTGCGGTCGCCCTGTTCATAAAGTAAAAGAAGAATCGTATTTCTTTAATATGAAGAAATACGCTGATCGCCTTCTGAAATATTATGAAGATAATGTAGAGTTTATTGAACCGGAATCTCGCAAAAACGAAATGATCAATAACTTTATCAAACCTGGTTTAGAAGACCTATCTGTTTCACGTACTTCTTTTGACTGGGGAATTAAAGTTCCTGGAGATCCAAAACATGTTATTTATGTATGGGTTGATGCTTTAACAAACTATATTACAACGTTAGGCTATTTATCTAATGACGATACATTATTCAAAAAGTACTGGCCGGCAGATGTACATGTTGTTGGTAAAGATATAGTACGTTTCCATACAATTTACTGGCCAATCTTCTTAATGGCCCTAGATTTACCATTACCTAAAAAAGTATTTGCTCATGGTTTTATAATGATGAAAGATGGCAAAATGTCGAAATCTAAAGGTAATGTTGTATATCCTGAAATGCTCGTTGAGCGTTATGGATTAGATGCAACACGTTACTTCCTATTACGTGAGTTACCATTTGGATCAGATGGGGTATTCTCACCAGAATCATTTGTCGAACGTACAAACTTTGATCTTGCCAATGACCTTGGTAACTTATTAAACCGTACAATTTCTATGATGAACAAATATTTCGACGGACACATACCAACTGAAGGTTTAGAACCAACAGAATTTGATGCAGCACTTGTCGCTCAAGCTGTGGACACAAAAGCGAGATATGAAGAAAATATGGAAAGAATGCAATTTAGTGTAGTTCTTTCTGATGTATGGGCATTAGTTTCACGTACAAACAAATATATTGATGAAACAGCACCATGGGTTTTAGCTAAAGACGAAGCGTTAAAAGGTCAATTAGCAACTGTAATGGCCAATTTAGCAGAAAGTTTACGACAAATAGCAGTTATGATTCAACCATTTATGACAAATGCGCCAAAACAAATTATGGAACAGCTTGGATTAGATGATGAATTATTGGCTTGGGATACACTAAATAAATTTGGTGCAATTCCAGCTGGTAAAAAAGTCATTGAAAAAGGTGTCCCAATTTTCCCTCGTTTAGATAACGAGGTAGAAGTCGGTTATATTCGCGAACAAATGCGAGGTTCAGTTCAACCAATTGAAGAACCTAAAAAAGAAGCAGTAGCTAAAAAAGAAGAAGATGTACCAGAAATCTCTATTGAAGATTTCATGAAAGTTGATCTTCGTGTCGCAACTGTCACTGCATGCGATAAAATACCGAAAGCAGATAAGTTATTAAAACTACAATTGGATCTAGGTTATGAGCAACGCCAAGTTGTTTCAGGGATTGCAGAGTATTACAAACCAGAAGAATTAATTGGACGCAAGGTTATCGTTGTTGCTAATTTAAAACCAGTAAAGCTTCGTGGGGAACTTTCTCAAGGTATGGTTTTGGCAGGCAGTAAAGATGGAATTTTAACTTTAGCAACTGTTGATCAAAAACTAGAAAACGGTGCAAAAGTAAAATAAATATATAATAACGACTAAAGAATCATCTTGTTGATAATGGAGGAAGCCTAAAATTCCTTGAAAATCACGATTTTTCCCAAGTTGGCAGAAAAACCAAGAGCCTACTGTATGATTAGTAGGCTCTTGGTTCTATTTATGGATATGATATTTTTTTGTGAAATTGTATTTTCGGGATATGTTATTAGTATAAAAATAACATGGTAAAATTTTAATGCCCACAAATATCCCTTTATATGGTTAATGAAATAATTCAGGGGGGCTTTGTAATCAAATTGTAATGTGAATGACAACTCTGAAATCTGTTCTTTGTCTAAAATAAAACTATTGTGAGGAGAATGACGATGTTTATCGATACACATGTGCATTTAAATGCAGACCAATATGAAGAGGATTTGCAAGAAGTAATCCAACGCGCATTAGACGCTGATGTAAAAGAGATGGTTGTCGTAGGTTTTGACAGACCAACAATTGAAAAAGCGATGAAGTTGATTGATGAATATCCATTTTTGTATGCTGTAATCGGTTGGCATCCTGTAGATGCAATTGACTGCACAGAAGAGGATTTACAATGGATTGAGGAATTAGCGGCCCATCCTAAGGTAGTAGCAATCGGTGAAACAGGACTTGATTATTATTGGGATAAATCACCAAAAGAAATACAACAAGAATTATTACGTAAACAAATTAGATTGGCACAAAAATTAGATTTACCAATTGTTATTCATAATCGTGATGCAACAGAAGATTGTGTGCGCATTTTAAAAGAAGAGCATGCAGAAATTACAGGCGGAGTTATGCACTGCTATAGCGGTAGCGTAGAAATTGCAAAAGAGTGCATCAACATGAATTTTATGATCAGCTTAGGTGGTCCAGTTACGTTCAAAAATGCAAAAAAACCAAAAGAAGTTGCAAAAGAAATTCCACTAGAATATTTGATGATTGAAACAGATGCTCCTTACTTGGCCCCTCACCCACATCGAGGTAAAAGAAATGAGCCATCATTAGTACCGTTAGTAGCAGAAGAAATAGCGCGCCTAAAGGAAATATCGGTAGAAGAAGTAGCATCGGTAACAACCGCCAATGCCCACCGTTTTTATAAAATTACAAAATAAAATGCAGGGTCGCCTCCCTTACTTCGGATAGGAAAACTTGCTAGGTTGTCAAAATTAGGGAAAAATCTTAGGTGTTGACAGCTAAAAAGAAGGTCTATATAATCCAACGAGTGATAAGGAGGCGTTTTTCATGACAAAAAATTCCATGAAAAACCTGTTCTCAAGATCATTGAGGAATAAGCAGACAGTGATGATGGTATTGTCTATCGCGCTAGTAATTGCTTTCGTAGCTTCGAATTTATTCGAAAGTACAAACACAACCGTGGTAAACGGTGATTATCAAGAAGTTACAGCACAAAACAATATTGCCGGAATTAAAACATCCGACAATGATAAAATACAAACCTCAGTGAATACGAATTTTAAAAATAATAATACAAATTCGTATGAACAGGCATTAAATTTAACCATCCAAAATGGTGGTAACAACAAGATGGCAGGAACCACTTCGACTACGGTCGCTGACTTTTTAAAGCAACCAATAGTTGAGTCAGGCGAGATAGGACGCGCACAACAAAAAACTAAGGCGCTAGCTAAAACACCTAACACAACGGCTTTTGATGTTCGAGTACAAAAAGTCACCGATGTGGTGGAAGGCTCTAAGGGCTCCACAACTGACGTTAGTAATAACAAGATTACAAAAGTTAGCAAAGCCAAAACCTATAAAACAAAAGGTCGCTTAAATCTACGGAAAAGTGCAGGTACAAAATACAAAGTGCTTCTAACGATTCCAAAAGGGAAAAAAGTGACGTACAAAGGTAAAAAGGGTTCTTGGTATAAAGTTAAATATAAAGGCAAAACAGGTTATGTTTCGTCAAAATATTTAACATCCACTAAAAAAGTTTCAAAACCGAAGACGCCATCTCGTTCAGGCGAGCCGTCTAGGGGTCAAACTATGTATGTAACAGCTACAGCTTATACAGCTTTCTGTAATGGTTGTTCGGGTAAAACGGCTACAGGTATCGACTTACGAAAAAATCCGAATATAAAATTAATCGCGGTTGACCCAAAAGTTATTA
This sequence comes from Viridibacillus sp. NPDC096237, assembly GCF_050278625.1. Lineage (NCBI taxonomy): Bacteria > Bacillati > Bacillota > Bacilli > Caryophanales > Caryophanaceae > Viridibacillus > Viridibacillus sp. NPDC096237. Next base: position 11,475 of record NZ_JBNNTI010000028.1, read on the forward strand.
AATTAGGTTCTAAAGTTTGGGTCGAAGATTATGGCTATGCAGTAGCTGGGGATACTGGTGGCGCGATTAAAGGTAGCAAAATCGATGTCTTTATTTCAAATAAGCAAGCTGTTTATAATTGGGGTCGTAAAAGAGTTAAAATAAAAGTATTAAACTAATACATGTTGTTTAACATATAGAAATGAAAAGCTTTCCTTGCAATTGTAAGGGGAGCTTTTTTTATGGGGAACAGTCTTGCTGAGTGAAAAGGAGTCATCTTGCTCAAGCTACTGTACAATATAAGTAATAAAGCAGTAAAATAGTCAAAGGACGTTTTAGAAAAGAGGATAAGATATCCGTGGAAATAAAAGAATTTATTGTGGTCGAAGGAAAAGACGATACGACAGCAATTAAACGAGCTGTTCATGCAGATACAATCGAAACGAACGGCTCCGCTATTTCAGAGGAAGTTCTACATCGAATTCAACATGCCCAAGAAAAACGAGGTGTCATCGTCTTTACGGATCCAGATTATCCAGGGAGACGTATTCGTGCGATTATTGAACAAAGAGTGCCGGATGTAAAACATGCATTTTTACCGAAAAAGAAAACGATTGCTAAAAACGGTAAAAGTCTAGGTATAGAACATGCAAAAGACGGAGATATTCGTTATGCCCTTTCAAATGTTTATACACCAAGAGGGGCAAAAGAGGATGTACAAATAATCACATTAGATGATTTAATCATGGCGCAGCTATTATCACATCCTAATGCAAAAGTACGTAGAGAACGAATAGGTGAATTATTAAATATAGGTTCAACAAACGGTAAACAATTGCACAAGCGATTACAGATGTTTCAAATAACTTTAGAGCAATTCGGAGAAGCAATTGCACAGATAAATCGGGAGGAACAAAATGCATAAAGATATTGCAACACCTTTACGCACGCAAGAGATTTTAAAGAAATATGGCTTTTCATTCAAAAAAAGTTTAGGGCAAAATTTTTTAATTGATCCTAATATTCTTCGTAACATAGTAAGTTATGCTGATTTAACAGAAGATAGTGTAGCTATTGAGGTTGGTCCTGGTATAGGCGCCTTAACTGAGCATTTAGCTCGCTCAGCAGGGCAGGTTGTATCGTTCGAGATTGATCAACGGTTATTACCAGTTCTAGAAGACACATTAAGCCCATATGATAATGTGAAAGTAGTACATTCGGATATTTTAAAAGCAAATGTAGCTGAGGAGTTAAGCTCGGAATTTGCGAAGTACAAAGACATTATGGTAGTGGCGAATTTACCCTACTACGTGACAACTCCTATTTTACTAAAATTATTAATGGAGAAATTACCTATACGCGGTATGGTTGTGATGATGCAAAAAGAAGTAGCAGATCGTATTTCAGCACAGCCTGGTACAAAAGCGTATGGGTCATTATCGATTGCTATCCAATACTACATGAAAGCTGAAGTAGTGATGACTGTACCAAAAACTGTTTTCATGCCACAGCCGAACGTAGATTCAGCAGTGATTCGCTTAACGCGTCATGCAGAGCCACCAGTAGAAGTAATAGATGAAGAATTCTTATTTGAAGTATCGAGAAGTTCATTTGCGCAACGTCGTAAAACGATTCTAAATAACTTACAATCACAGTTGCCGAACGGTAAAGAAAAGAAAGAACAAATTCTAAAAGCACTGGCTGATTGTAATATTGACCCGACTCGTCGCGGTGAAACTCTATCTATTATTGAGTTTGGACAGTTGGCTGATGCACTTTATCCTATCTTCCGTCAATAAACGTTTCTGTTACAATCTCTGAACACTCGTAAAAAAAATATAGATTTTTGAGTAAAAAACAATTGACATCACTATTGTGGATTGATAAAATAATTTATTTGACTTGACGAATTAGATTCCCTCATGTATAATGGTTTATAGTGAGGTGTAAGCGAAAATGCCAAAAACTTTAGCCGACATTAAGAAGTCGTTAGATTGTCATTTGGGTAGACGTTTGCAATTAAAAGCAAACGGTGGTCGCAAGAAAACGGTTGAGCGCGCTGGAATACTACGTGAAACATATCGCGCAGTATTTGTAGTTGATCTTGATCAAGATGAAAACGCTTTTGAGCGAGTTTCTTACAGCTACACAGATATATTAACAGAAGCAGTAGAGATTACATTTGACGATGACATCAAAGAATTGGTCATCGCTAAGTAAGTGCATTTATAATCGAATATTTTTTTTCGGACACTTGTAACGTATTCTTTGTGTAAGAATATTTTATGAGTGTTTTTGTTTTTTTTTGAACATACTATAACTGTCAGTTATCTAAGGAGGAATTTCGGATGGCAAGAAAACGTATCATGTCGGATCGTTTGAAAGAAGAAATCGCAAAAGACCTTGGATTTTACGATGTAGTAGAGCGAGAAGGATGGGGCGGAATCAAATCACGAGATGCCGGTAACATGGTCAAGAGAGCAATCGAAATGGCGCAACAGCAATTAGCTGAAGAAGCAAAATCAAAGTAGATTGATGATTGTCCAAAATTGATGAACTGACAACTGGCTGCCTCACAGTTTAAGCTTTCAACTGTGAGGTAGCTTTTCATTTTTAACACAAAGATCAGCTGGGATAAAAATCTCTCAATTGGTAAGGTTAGAAGTTTATTTACAAAGGTCTTCCTGTGGTAGAATATAATCAGTGAAAAAAGCACGAATAAAAGAATCACTTTTTTATATAAAAACCTGCTAGGAAGGGGGCAGCGTTATGCTTTACGTAAAAGCACCTGCCAAGATTAATTTAACACTAGATGTACTTTACAAACGTCCTGATGGCTATCATGAAGTAGAGATGATTATGACAACGGTTGATCTCGCTGATAGAGTTGGCCTTAGAACTAGAAAAGATGGGCTTATTAAAATTCATTCGACAGATCGTTTTGTACCTGATGATCAAAGAAACCTAGCTTATCAAGCAGCTAAATTATTAAAAGATACATACAACATAGACAAAGGTGTATCTATTACTATTGAAAAATATATTCCAGTAGCGGCTGGACTAGCTGGAGGTAGTAGTGATGCTGCCGCAACTTTGAAAGGCTTAAATACATTATGGAACTTAAACTTAACTATGGATGAAATCGCAGAGTTAGGAGCTAAAATTGGTTCTGATGTATCTTTTTGTGTTTATGGTGGTACTGCGCTCGCAACAGGCCGAGGAGAGCATATAAAGGCGATTTCAGCGCCTCCAAGTTGCTGGGTAGTATTAGCTAAGCCAACGATTGGCGTCTCAACAGCGGCTGTTTATGGTGGTTTAAACGTGGAAGAGGTTGTCCATCCGAATACACAACAAATGATTCAAGCTATTGAAGCGGATGATTATGAATTGCTTTGTGATACAGTCGGGAATGTATTAGAAACGGTTACATTAAAATTACATCCAGAAGTAGCAGTGATTAAAGAACAAATGAAACGTTTTGGAGCCGATGCTGTATTAATGAGTGGTAGCGGTCCAACAGTGTTTGGTCTCGTACAGAATGAGGCACGTGTAAGTCGTATTTATAATGGGTTAAGAGGTTTCTGTGATGAAGTTTATGCAATTCGTATGCTTGGAGATCGCGATTCTCTTGCTTAAATACGTATAATTGTGGTATTTTTTGTATAAATCATTCGTATTTAGGAGAGGATTTCATGAAATGGAAGCGTAGCGAACGTCTTGTTGACATGACGCATTATTTATTGGAGCATCCACAGCAATTAATCCCTCTTACATTTTTCGCAGAATTGTATCAATCGGCTAAATCTTCTATTAGTGAAGATTTATCGATTGTTAAAGATACATTTGAGGAAAGAGGGATTGGCCTACTTGTGACTGTTCCAGGAGCTGCTGGGGGAGTAAAGTATATTCCTAAAATGCCAGAAGAGGCTGTTAAAGAAGTGATGCAAGAGCTCTTAAAAGAGTTAAGTCATTCAGATCGATTACTGCCAGGTGGATACTTATTTATGACAGATTTACTTGGTAATCCCGAGTTAATGAATCGTGTTGGAAAAGTATTTGCTTCGGCATTTTGCGATAAAGAAATAGATGTTATTATGACAGTAGCAACAAAAGGTATTTCAATTGCCCACGCTATTGCGAGACATTTAAATGTACCTGTAGTTGTAGTTCGTCGTGATAACAAAGTGACAGAGGGCTCCACTGTGAGTATTAACTATGTATCTGGCTCATCGCGTCGTATTCAAACGATGGTACTATCAAAGCGTAGCATGCAAAGTGGCCAACGTGTACTTATTACCGACGACTTTATGAAAGTTGGCGGTACAATGAATGGCATGAAAAACTTGCTAGAAGAATTCGACTGTACACTAGCTGGCATTGCTGTGTTAGTAGAGGCAGAACATCTAGACGAGCGCTTAGTAGATGATTATTATTCACTTGTAAAATTAAAAGAAGTGAATGAAAAGGATCGTACAATTGCTTTAAGTGAAGGGAACTATTTTTAGAAAGGTGGAAATGAAAGATGGAAGTAGTAGCAACAAAAAATGCGCCAGCAGCAATTGGCCCATACGTACAAGGTATGATTTTAAATAATGTTTTTTATAGCTCAGGTCAAATTCCTTTAACACCAGCTGGAGAGTTTGTAGATGGTGACATTACTGAACAAACAAACCAAGTTTTTGAGAATCTAAAAGCAGTTCTTAAAGAAGCAGGCACTTCTTTAGAAAAAGTAGTTAAAACAACAGTATTTATTGCAGATATGAATGATTTTACAGCAATGAATGCAGTATATGCTCAGCACTTTGGGGAGCATAAACCTGCTCGTACAACTGTAGAAGTAGCACGTCTGCCTAAAGATGCAAAAGTAGAAATTGAAGTCATTGCAGTAATCGACTAAGTACCAATTAGGTGTCAGAAACGACTAAATAAATATGAAAAGACTATCAATAAGCTGTTGAGCTTATTTGATAGTCTTTTTTTATAGAATCATTATTTTGTTGGAAGTTATATTGAATAAATGGTTTAAGGTGATTTTAAGTTTAATAATAGGGTTGTAAACATTCGAAATTTTTAAAAAATAAAAATAAGGAAAAAGAAGGAATATATAAATTTACATAGAATTAAAGTAGATAGAGTCATTTTGGCATCTTAGATGAGAGGTGGTGAGAGAATGGAAGTTACAGATGTAAGATTACGACGTGTACAAACTGATGGACGTATGCGTGCCATTGCTTCCATTACACTTGACAACGAATTTGTAGTGCATGATATTCGCGTCATTGATGGTAATGCAGGGCTATTCGTAGCAATGCCTAGTAAACGCACACCAGATGGAGAGTTTCGTGACATTGCACATCCGATTAATTCTGGAACTCGTACAAAAATTCAAGAAGCTGTATTGAAAGCTTTCGAAGAGTCGAGTGATGAAGATGCGACGGTTTATGAAGAGCATCAAGAAATTCAATAATCCGTAAATTTAGAGCCTATTCAATGCGAATGGGCTCTTTTTTATATATCAGATTTTAAGTTTGCTAGGTTTGTGAACAGAGGAATAATAATCTTCCATCTGAAATCTACTATACAAAAGAATGAGATTCCTTTTAATCTACTTCATATATATGCTTAAAAATAAATTTAATTAAAATTTAAACAACCCACTCAAATCAACTTAGAGAGCAAATGAAGGTTATTTGGAAGTAGTTTTTTATGATTTTAAATATTATAGGGTAATTGTCGTTTATTGGGTGGTGAACACTTTAAAGTAGTTTTCATTTATAAGTATAGTTACTGGAATTTTTTTATAAAAAAACAAAAGATTTTAATAATAAATTGTTTGTCATAGTTTTGTCAAGTGGGGAAGCCTTGAAAATAAACTAAATTTGCTTTATAGTCAAAAGAGAAAATCAGCTAAAATGGAGGACTTGCGAAATGACGAATGTTTATGCCGTTATACTGGCTGCTGGCCAAGGTACGCGTATGAAGTCCAAATTATATAAAGTTCTTCATCCAGTTTGTGGAAAACCAATGGTTGAACATGTAGTTGATCATATTCAATCATTAGATGTAGAACGTATAGTAACAATCGTAGGTTATGGTGCTGAAAAGGTAAAGGAACAACTTGGTGAAAAAAGTGAGTATGTATTACAAGCGGATCAGCTTGGTACTGCACATGCTGTTCAACAGGTAGAACCGATCCTTGGAGAACTAGAAGGCACAACGATTGTTATTTGTGGGGATACACCTTTAATCCGCCCCGAAACAATGAAGGCGTTGTTCGAGCATCATGAATCTAATCATGCAAAGGCAACAATTTTAACTGCTATCGCTGAAGACCCTACTGGCTATGGTCGAATTCTTCGCTCTACAGATCAACAGGTTTCTCAAATTGTTGAACAAAAAGATGCTACACCAGAACAACGACAAGTAAAAGAAATCAACACGGGCACTTATTGCTTTGATAATAAAGCGTTATTTGCTGCGTTGAAACTTGTGAAAAATGATAATGCCCAAGGTGAATACTATTTACCTGATGTCATTGAAATTTTACAAAAACAAGGTGAAGTAGTTGCAGCATATGTAACTGAAAACTTTGCTGAAACACTTGGTGTCAACGACCGCTTTGCTTTATCTCAAGCCGAAGAAATAATGCGTGCTAGAATTAATGAACAACATATGCGTAATGGGGTTACGATTATTAACCCTAACAACACATATATAAGCGTTGATGCACAAATTGGTCATGACACAGTCATCCAGCCGGGCGTTATTATAGAAGGTGCTTCAAGCATTGGAGAAGATTGTATCATTGGTCCAAATAGCCATATTCAAAATAGCCGTATTGGAAATCGAACAACTATTCATTCATCTGTAGTACGTGACAGCGTCATCGGTGAAGATACAGCTGTTGGTCCATTTGCACATATCCGTCCAAATTCTGATTTGGGTGACCATGTGAAAATCGGAAACTTCGTTGAAGTGAAGAAAGCAAAAATTGATAACGGTAGTAAAGTATCTCACTTATCGTACTTAGGAGATGCGGAAGTAGGTAAGGAAGTCAATATAGGTTGCGGTACGATTACTGTCAATTATGATGGTAAAAACAAGTTTAAAACAGTGATTGAAGATAATGCTTTTGTGGGGTGTAACTCTAATTTAGTTGCGCCTGTAACGGTAGGAAAAGGCTCATATGTAGCAGCTGGCTCTACAATTACAAAAAACATACCTGCTGATGCACTAGCAATTGCACGTTCTAGACAAGAGAACAAAGATAATTACGTTACCAAATTAAATTTAAAATAATTAAAATTACCAGGAGGCCATCATGCCGTATCAATATGCTAACTCAAAGTTAAAAATCTTTTCATTAAACTCAAATATACCTTTAGCTGAAGAAATTGCTAAAGAGGTAGGTGTCGAGCTAGGGAAATGCTCTGTTAAACATTTCAGTGATGGAGAAATTCAAATTAATATTGAGGAAAGTATTCGTGGTTGTGACGTATTTATCGTGCAGTCTACTTCAGCTCCAGTAAACGAAAATTTAATGGAATTACTTATTATGGTTGATGCCGTGAAACGTGCTTCAGCGCGCACAGTAAACGTAGTATTACCTTACTATGGTTATGCTCGCCAAGACCGTAAAGCACGTGCACGTGAACCGATTACGGCTAAATTAGTGGCTAACTTACTTGAAACTGCAGGAGCTACTCGTGCAATTGTTCTTGACTTGCATGCTCCACAAATCCAAGGTTTCTTCGACATTTTAATGGATCACTTAATCGGTGTACCGTTACTATCTGAGCATTTTAAAGCAAAAGGCTTCAAATCAGAAGACGTTGTTATCGTATCACCAGACCACGGTGGTGTAACTCGTGCCCGTAAAATGGCTGATCGCTTAAAAGCTCCAATCGCTATTATCGATAAACGTCGTCCACGTCCAAATGTTGCAGAAGTTATGAATATTGTAGGTAGCGTTGAAGGTAAGGTAGCAATCCTAATCGATGATATTATTGATACGGCAGGTACAATTACAATCGGTGCTGACGCATTAATTAAAGCTGGTGCGAAAGAAGTTTACGCTTGCTGTACACACCCTGTATTATCAGGTCCAGCTATCGAACGTATTGATAACTCTGTTATTAAAGAATTAGTTATTACAAACTCAATCCAATTACCGGATGAGAAAAAATCGCCGAAAATTAAACAACTATCTGTAGCAACATTATTGGCTGATGCAATTGTACGAATCTATGAAAATAAATCTGTAAGTACTTTATTCGATTAATAAAGGTAAATGTTTGAATTCCTAGCTAACGAGGTACATATATTAATGTGACTATGTTAACTAGGAAGGGAGACATGTATCTATATGAGTATTGTAGTTCATGCAAAAAAGCGTGAGGTTGGAAATCATTCTACACTAACTAAACTTCGACAAAGAGGTTTTGTGCCAGCTGTGGTCTATGGTTATAAAACAGAGGCAACTCCAATTGCGATTAGTGCAAGGGACTATGAAAAAGCATTACGCTTAGATGGTGAAAACTCCATAGTAACATTAGAAATTGATGGTAAAAAATTAAATGCTGTATTAAACGAAGCTCAAAAATGTGCATTGAAGGGGACATTAGTTCACTTAGATTTTTTAGCAGTTAATATGTCAGATGCTTTAGAAGTGAGTGTACCAGTAAATCTTACTGGCGATTCAGTAGGTGCTAAAGAAGGTGGTATTCTTCAACAGCCTAATCGTGAAGTTACAGTTAAGGTAAAACCATCAGATATTCCAGAATCAATAGAAATTGATATTTCAACATTAGAAATTGGCGACACTTTAGCTGTTGGTGATATTCGTAGTATATCAACGTTTGAAATTCTAGATACTGATGATTTTCTTCTTGTTACCGTATCGGCACCTAAAGTTGATGAAGAAGCAACATCTGCAGCAATTATCGGTGCAAAATAAAATAAATTTCATAAAAAGACTTACCATCTATAGATAAGTATGGTAAGTCTTTTTCTTTATTGCAATCACTAGTTATTGCAAAAATTGTGGTCTTTAGGTCTCCTTCTGATTGAGTGTTGGAACAACTTTTACTTCATTACGTCTAATGTAATGGTATTGACACGATATTGTAATAATAGACAAAATGGTGTATCGTAAATGATTAAATTGTAGAAATGTGAGGTAAATAAGATGGAGAAAGTAAGAAAGCTTTGGAATCATACTGTAACGTATGTAGGTATGCGGACGATCTATTACTTGGCGATTCTCATTTTACTCGTTCTCTTATATGGTTTTCATGATATGAATGCAGGACCATTCATATATACAGAATTTTAAAGTTAGGAGGGTTTCAATTGAATATACTTTCGGCTATTCAAAATATAGCCTTAAATAATGAGGATTCTATTGCATTTCAAAATGGAGATGCAACATTAAGTTACGGAGATTTATGGAAACAGTCAGAATCATTAGCCGCGCATTTAACCACTTTAAATCTCCCAAAGCAAGCGCCTGTTATTGTATATGGTCATATGGCGCCGATGATGATCAGTTCTTTTTTAGGAGTGATCAAATCAGGTCATCCATATATTCCAGTGGATGTATCAATTCCGAAAGAACGCATTCAAAGAATTATAGAGTGCTCAGGGGCAGCACTTCTCATTGAAACAGAGAATCTAGAAAGAGATTCACTTCAGCAGTCATCGATTCCTTCTATGTCGGAAGGTCAATTAGAAAATATAATTAATGAACATTCCAAAGTGCTATCATCTTCTACTTGGGTGAAAGAAAATGAGAACTTTTACATTATTTATACTTCTGGCAGCACAGGAAATCCAAAAGGTGTGCAAATTTCAGCACGAAATTTAGAGAGCTTTGTTAGTTGGGTGCATGCAGACTTCCCAATAACAGATAGTAAAGTGTTTTTAAATCAAGCACCATTTTCATTTGATTTATCTGTAATGGACCTTTATCCTGCTCTAACTTCAGGTGCTACATTATTCGCAGTTACAAAAGAGATGATTGCAAATCCGAAGAAATTGTTTGGGCAGTTAGCACAGTCTGAAACAAACGTTTGGACATCTACACCATCATTTGTACAAATGTGTTTAATGAATCCTGACTTTTCGAATGAGATGTTACCCTCATTAAATACGTTTCTATTTTGCGGTGAAGTATTGCCGACGGAAGTTGCAAATAAGTTATTGAAATTGTTCCCGAACGCGCGCATTTTCAATACATACGGACCAACAGAAGCAACTGTGGCTATCTCAGCAATAGAAGTAACTGAAGAACTATTAAATAATCATACTTCTTTACCAATAGGTTATATAAAAGCTGATACTCAAATGCTTGTTATAGATGAGGATAATCAAATATTGCCTGATGGTGAAAAAGGTGAAATGATTATAATTGGCCCAAGTGTTAGTAAAGGGTATTTAGGGGAAGAAACATTAACTGAAAAAGCTTTTTTTGATTATAAAGGACAACAAGCATATCGTACAGGTGATGTTGGGTATCAGAAAAAAGGTTTACATTTCTATAGTGGGCGTGCGGATTTCCAAGTGAAGGTTCATGGCTATAGAATGGAGATTGAAGAAATTGAAAATCATTTATTACAATGCCAATATGTAGATTCTTGCGTAGTCGTACCGGTATATAAAAATGAGGCTATTGATTTCTTAGCAGCATATATTGTGCCTAAAGGACACTCTTTCGAAAAAGACTACCAATTATCGAGCGCTATAAAAAAAGAACTAGCAAAAGGTTTACCAGCATATATGATTCCGAGAAAATTTAATTACTGCGATCAGTTACCAATGACATCTAATGGTAAAATAAATAGAAAACAATTAGTAGCTGAGGTTATGGTATGATTCCATATGGCTCGTTTATATTTTTCTTTTTAATTGGTATTTTATTGTTACCTACAATTATTCTTGGGTTGTTAGGTAAATCATCGAAAATTTATAATATGTTTGTGTCTATTGTTATATTGGCCGTTATTTTTGGGAATTCGAAGACCGGTGCAATTTCTATTATTTTGTTTACGATTTTTCAAATTGTTCTAATTAAAGGTTATCATCATTACAGAAAAGAACGTAACAATACAGTTGTATTCTGTATGATGGTTGTATTGGCAATATTGCCATTAGTGCTTGTGAAGGTATTACCATTACTTGACTTGAATCATCTATTTGGATTCCTTGGTGTTTCGTATATCACATTTAAGTCCGTACAGATCGTTATTGAAACACGTGACGGTTTAATGAAGAAGCAGACCTTACCAATTGGTGAGCTTATTTACTTCCTACTATTTTTCCCAACGGTCTCTTCAGGTCCGATTGATCGTTGGAGAAGATTTGAGAAGGATGTTAATAAGACCTTTTCTAAAGAAGAGTATAAAGAGCTTTTATATTTAGGGATTAATAGTATTTTCCGAGGGTTCTTATACAAATTTATTTTAGCCTTTTTAATTTACAACAAAATTCTTGTGTACTTACCAGATCACGCAACATATATTCATTCACCATTTTGGGCTAACGTAGTGTATATGTATGTTTACAGCTTTTATTTATTCTTTGACTTTGCAGGCTATAGCGCCTTTGCTATAGGGGTAAGCTACTTGATGGGCGTTAAAACACCAGAAAACTTCAACATGCCATTCATTAGTAAAAATATTAAAGACTTTTGGAATCGTTGGCATATGAGTCTATCATTCTGGTTTAGAGACTATGTATATATGCGTTTTGTATTTTGGATGACAAAGAAAAAGTGGATTAAAAATCGTTATACCGTTTCTAATATTGGTTATTTCTTATTATTCTTCATCATGGGTGTTTGGCATGGGCTAGAATGGCATTTTGTTATTTATGGCTTGTATCATGCAGCGCTTATTGTTGGATATGATTTCTTCGACCGATGGAATCGAAAACATAAACTATGGCCAAAAAATAAATGGACACATGCTGTATCCGTGTTTATAACATTTAACTTTGTTTGCTTTGGCTTTTACATTTTCTCAGGACAACTATTTAAATAAAGAGGAGTTAGATTAAGATGGAAAAACAAAAAGTATATGAATTATTAGCAGAAGTATGTCAGGAAGATGTTGTTGTAGAGCAACCTGATATCGATTTGTTCGAAGAAGGTTTATTAGATTCGTTTGGTATCATTACATTTTTAGTAGAAGTTGAAGAAAAATTAGGTATTTCAGTATCAATTACAGAGTTTACACGCGAGGAGTGGAATACACCAAATCGTATCGCAGATCAGTTAGCTGAGCGTGTATGAGAAAGTATGCCTTCTTACCGCTCATTATTGCGGTAATCTTGTTTTTAATATTTTTGTTTATACCAAATAAATGGCTCGGTTTTTTAATCTCAGATGAAGATGTTGAGCATTCAAAAACAGCTTTGAATCCTCTGATGTTTCAAGGGAAGTATTTCCAAAATCGTTTTCTAAAAGAGCCGAATGTGTTCCCGATCTATGGCTCATCTGAGTTGAATCGCTTTGATCCATTCCATCCATATAACTACTTTAAAGCGAATGATGGAGGCTTTTCGACGTATTTATATGGTCGTGGTGGTACGCAATCGATTCATCATTTTATGAATTTTGCAGCACAAGAGGAAAATTTAAAGGATAAGAAATTAGTATTCATTATTTCACCGCAATGGTTTAATGAGGTAGGGGTTGATGAGTTCCATTTCTCACCGAACTATTCGATGTTACAGTCATATGATTTAGCGTTGAATAATAAGATGAATCCTCAATTGAAGAAAAAAGCAATGGAGCGCCTTTTACAGTTTGATAGCGTACAAAGAGATTTTGTTTTATCAACAATTTATGAAAATGAAATAACAGATGGCGAAAAGTATCCGATAAAAGTAGCTTTAGCAAAACCAGTAGCTTTAATAAATAAAAAGTTAATGGAGAAAAAAGATTTGTACTACTCCATCATTGGAGAGTCAAGAAAAAAAATGTATGCAAATCCAGAAATGGTTGCTGGAAAATCTTTCGAGCAGTTGACGAAGCATGCAGATGAATATGGTAGTCAGCGAATTACAACAAATGATTTATCTATTAACGATAAATATTTTAAAAAGAAGATTGAGTTTAAGTTAGATGAACTCAAAGACTTCCGTAAACACGAAAGCTATACAGAGTCACCTGAGTATGAAGATTTTCAAATGGTCTTAGATGTACTAAAGGATGCTGGAGCGAAGCCAATGTTCGTATCTATTCCTGTAAACGGGAAATGGTATGATTATGCAGGATTCCCAAAAGAGCGTCGTGAGGAATATTACACGAAGATTAATAAGCAGGTGGAAAGTGCAGGTTTCCCACTCGTTGACTTTACTGGTTATGAGTACGAGCCTCATTTTATCAGTGATACAATTCATATTTCATGGAAAGGTTGGGTATATCTCGACCGAGAAATGGCCGATTATTGGAAACAATAGTCGTATAAAGGAAATCGCTTTATCATTTTATGATAGGGCGATTTTTTTCATAACAAAAAGTCGAAAAACCACTAATAATTGCATTTTTTCATAATATCCAACGGTATGTGATAAAATAGCATGGATTAGGCAGAAAAGGAAGATGCTATTATGAAACTAATAATTGGTCTCGGCAATCCGGGAAAAACATATGAACATACACATCACAATGTCGGTTTTGATACCATCGACGTATTAGCGGCAAAATGGGGTATTTCATTAAATCAATCAAAATTTAATGGTATGTACGGCACTATTCATCGCCCAGAAGGCAAAGTAATGCTATTGAAGCCACTTACGTATATGAATATTTCCGGCGAATGCGTAGGGCCAATCATGGATTATTTTGATATTGATGTGGAAGATATCATTGTTATTTATGATGATTTAGATTTAGATAAAGGAAAATTACGACTGCGTCAAAAGGGCAGTGCGGGCGGGCATAACGGTATAAAATCATTAATTCAGCATTTAGGTACTCAAAACTTTAACCGCATTCGTATTGGTATTAGCCGTCCACCTGCTGGTATGAAGGTTTCTGATTACGTTCTCTCAAGGTTTTCGAAGGAAGATCAACCTTTGATGCAGGACGCTTTTGAAAAAGCAGCGGATGCTTGCGAATATGCACTGGAAAAACCATTCATAGATGTTATGAACCAATTTAATTAATAGATGAGCATAAATTGTTATGTAGCTGTCTATACTTTTTATAAAGGAGGGCATGTTGCATATGGCAATTCATTATCGCTGTCGGCACTGTGAAACTGAGGTTGGGCTACTGCCTTTCGATTCAGAGGAAAGTGTCCGCAAGCTCCATCAATTAAATAAAGAAGAGGCAGAACAATACATTCATAAAGACCATAATGGAGATACAACGGTCGATTGTATTTGTGAGCACTGTGAAGAATCTTTAAAACAATTTCCAGATTATTATGCGTTAAAAAAATGGCTACAATAACGAAGAATGCTTTGGCGCGCTAAGCGTCCAAGGCCTTTTTCTGTATATGAATGCAAAAGGAATATGAAGTAGATAGATTATTTACTCGTAAAATATAAATAGAGCGAGTGAGGTCATTATATTTTTTAAGGAAGGAGGGCTTCATTTGGAGATGTTACGTAAATTGTTCTCTCAAGATATGCATATAACAAAATTATTGGAAGGCTTGCAGAAAGATAATGGTCCTCAGTTAATTACAGGCCTTTCTGGGAGTGCACGCCCAGCATTTTTAGATACAATTTATGGAGCGATAGAAAAACCAATTTATATTATCTCTCCGAATTTATTGCAGGCGCAGAAAATGTATGATGATTTAGTGAAACTAATGGGTGAGGATCTTGTTCATTATTATCCAGCTGATGAATTTATTGCAGCTGATATGTCGATTGCAAGTCCTGAGTTAAAAGCGCAACGAATTGAAACAATTGACCATATGTTACATGAACAAAAGGGAGTCTATATTATTCCGATAGCGGGTCTACGCAAAATGATGTCTCCAAAAGAGCAATGGCTTGATTTGCGCCTTCATACGACAATCGGTGACGACATAGATGTAGAGGTTTGGTTAAATCAGCTTGTTGTAATGGGTTATACACGTGGTCAGATGGTGACAACACCAGGAGAATTTGCATTGCGCGGCGGTATTTTAGATATTTATCCACCTTATATGGAAGTGCCAGTGCGTATTGAATTGTTCGATTCAGAAGTAGATTCAATCCGAACATTTTCAGCTGATGATCAGCGTTCAATTGATAAGTTACAAGATGTACGTATTTTACCTGCGACAGAATTCGTTTTAACGCAAGCAGATAGAGTAATACTGGCTGAAAAGCTAGAGAGTGCATTGGCTGAAAGCTTACGTAAAGTGAGAGCGCAAGATGTTAAAGAAGCACTCTATCAAAACATCCAAGCTGATATTGAAATGCTAAAGCAAGGTAACTTACCCGATTACGCCAATAAGTATGGTTCAATTTTATATGATAAACCATCTTATTTAGGTGATTATTTTGTCCGAAATAGTCTTATTGTATTTGATGAGTTAGGCAGAGTACAAGAAGTAATGGATGCGTGGGAGAAAGAAGAGAAGGAATGGTTCCTGAGCCTGCTTGAAGAAGGTAAAATGGTGCATGCTGTAAAACCATCCTATTCACTGAAAGAAATTTTAGCGATGTTAAATCAGCCGAAATTGTTCTTTGCCCTATTTACGCGCGCATTTTCAGGTGTGCAATTTAAGAAAACTACGAGTTTCTCATGCAAACCGATGCAGCATTTCCATGCACAGATACCTCTATTGAAAAATGAAATGGAGCGATGGGAGCAAGGGAAATTTACTGTGCTTTTTGTGGCGGAAGGAAAAGATCGTCTACGAAAAATGCAAACAGTGTTGGATGATTACGATATTCATATACAACTTGGTGAGCCGAATGGAGCGGGTGTTTATGCAATTGAAGGTGCATTAACAGCTGGATTCGAACTCCCATTACAGCGTTTAGCAATTGTTACGGAAGAGGAGCTTTTTAAACAAAAGCAAAAAAAGAAAGCGCGTCCTCAGAAAATGACAAATGCCGAGCGTATAAAAAGTTATACTGAAATCAAACCAGGCGATTACGTTGTTCATATTCACCACGGTATTGGGAAATATATTGGTATCGAAACTTTAGAAGTAAAAGGGTCGCATAAAGATTATTTGCACATTCGCTACCGAGCAGATGATAAATTATTCGTACCAGTCGATCAAATTGATTTAATCCAAAAATATGTTGCGTCTGAGGACCGTGATCCGAAGTTACATAAGCTAGGCGGAGCAGAGTGGAAACGTGCGAAAAGTAAAGTATCATCTGCAGTACAAGATATTGCCGATGATTTAATCAAACTATATGCAAAACGTGAAGCTGAAAAAGGTTTTGCTTTTACTCCAGATGGTGATGAACAACGTACTTTTGAAGCTGCATTCCCTTATGAGGAAACGGAGGATCAATTACGTTCTATTCGTGAAGTCAAACACGATATGGAACGTGAGCGTCCAATGGACCGACTTGTCTGTGGTGATGTTGGATATGGTAAAACTGAAGTTGCCATTCGTGCAGCCTTCAAAGCGATTATGGATGGTAAGCAAGTAGCTTTTCTTGTACCTACAACCATATTAGCCCAGCAACATTATGAAACGATGGTAGAACGTTTCCAAGAGCAGGCAGTTTCTATTGGTTTACTTAGCCGCTTCCGTACAAAAAAACAGCAAGCAGAAACATTAAAAGGCTTAAAAGAAGGTACGATAGATGTTGTAGTCGGTACTCATAGGCTGTTATCTAAAGATGTTGTTTATCGAGACTTAGGACTACTCGTTGTTGACGAAGAACAACGATTTGGTGTGACGCATAAAGAGAAAATCAAACAATTAAAAACGAACGTCGATGTATTAACATTAACAGCAACACCAATACCTCGTACACTGCATATGTCGATGGTTGGTGTACGTGATTTATCTGTTATCGAAACACCACCTGCAAATCGTTTCCCAGTTCAAACGTATGTCATGGAGCATAGTGGTGCACTAGTGCGTGAAGCTATTGAGCGTGAAATGTCACGCGGTGGGCAGACATTCTATTTATACAATCGTGTTGAAGATATGGCCAAAAAGGTGCAAGCGATTCAAGAACTCGTACCTGAAGCGCGTGTCGGCTTTGCACATGGACAAATGACTGAGTCTGAACTAGAATCCGTTATTCTTGGATTTTTGGACGGGGATTATGATGTGCTAGTCACGACAACAATTATTGAAACAGGTATTGATATTCCAAATGTGAATACATTAATTGTACACAATGCAGATCGCATGGGTTTATCACAGCTTTATCAGTTACGTGGGCGTGTTGGGCGTTCCAATCGTGTTGCATATGCCTATTTCATGTACCAACGCGATAAAGTACTAACAGAGGTAGCTGAGCAGCGTTTGCAAGCGATTAAGGAATTTACAGAACTTGGATCTGGATTTAAAATTGCTATGCGTGATTTATCAATTAGGGGTGCAGGGAATCTACTAGGATCACAACAACATGGCTTTATTGATTCTGTCGGATTTGACTTGTACTCACAAATGCTTGAAGAAGCAATAGAAGAACGACGTAGTGGTACGAAAAAAGAAGACATATCTGAAATCGAAATTATTTTACCATATGATGCATACATTCCAGATCAATATATTCCAGATGGCTATCAAAAAATTCAAATGTATAAACGTGTAAAAGCGATGGAAATTGAAAATGATTTTGTGGAAATCATTGATGAATTACAAGATCGATTTGGGGATATTCCATTTGAAACTGAACGTTTGTTACGCATTGCACGAATGAAAATTTGGGCTAAGGAAACTGGAGTCACTTCAATTAAAGAAACGAATAAAGTAATTACTATTCAAATTTCAGAGCAAGGTACCGCGAATATAGACGGTGCAAAAGTTGTCTCAGAATCACTGAAGTTCGGTCGTGCTGTTGGCTTCCGAATGGATGGGCAACAGCTATTACTAACAATAGACGAGCGTAAAGCGGATAAAGAATTACCATTTGATATTTTAGAAGCTATTATGAAACTTTTGCCAACTGCAAAAAGGGAAGAATCTGCACCTGTTGCTGAGTAATACCCTTTTTGCATAGATTGCCCATTTGTGAACCATACTAGGACAAGTATAACTATATTTTGTCGAAAGTGAGGCAACACGAATGAAAGCAACTGGCATTGTACGACGTATTGATGATTTAGGGCGCGTCGTTATCCCAAAGGAAATAAGAAGGACTTTACGCATTCGTGAAGGCGACCCGTTAGAAATATTCACGGATCGCGAAGGGGAAGTTATTTTAAAGAAATATTCACCTATTAGCGAATTGAGTGACTTTGCAACTTCGTATGTAGAAACGTTATATGAAACGCTTGGCACAGCTGCGTTAATTAGCGATCGTGATGAAATGATTGCTGTAGCAGGTGTATCAAAAAAGGATTACGTTAATAGACAGCTTTCATCATTTGCTGAAGAAAGTATTATGCAACGATCTATTCTAGTTGAGAAGCATGAAAGCTCTGTAGAGTTAGTTCCAGGTCAAATTGAGCAAATAAAATCTTATTGTGTGGCACCGATTATCGTGTCAGGTGACCCAATTGGCGCTGTCTATATATTGTCAAAGGTACATTTTATCGGTGACTCGGAGCAAAAGGTAGCTGAAACTGCAGCTCACTTCCTTGCCAAACAAATGTTGGATTAACATGAAAAAAGTCTTCCTCGCATGGTGCGAAGAAGACTTTTTTATTTTATCGTTTTAATATTGGAAGGATGTACAATTGAAGAAGAATTAAGAAACTTCATTAAACCGTCTGCATTTGAGCGGTCGTTTGATTCATTATGAGTACGTGTCTGTTGCATCGTACCCTCCCGCATTTCAGAAATCAAAGTTTTTGAGCCATCATCTTTGACGAGGTATTGACGTACATAACCACTTTCTTTTTCAGTGATAACCCGATTTTTTTTCGATTTTGATTTTAGCGCAGCGTGAATATATGAGCTCTGTAGCATATGTGGCTGATTAAATTTTGCCGCGTTATGAAATGTTTTAATATTGGTGATATTCAATTTCAAAGCAATACCTCCTCTGTATTTTTTAGTTAATAAATTTATCGGATTTTTTTACTGGAATTGAACTAAGAGTTACTAATTTATAATTCATTGCTATAAAAAGAAGATATTCTTCTGATTAATATAGTGTTTTAATATGCGGTAACCAGTTTTTTTATGGATAAGCATCAATATGCTATACTGATGACATTTATATTATTATGTATTTTACTGAACGTTTTATAGGAATGAGGATTTGAAATGCCTGAGAAGTGGGGAATGAAGGTATATGTGAAGGGCGTGGCGTTATTAACGCTTGCAGCTCTGTTTGTCAAAATTCTGAGCATGATGTACCGAGTCCCTTTTCAAAATTTAGTTGGAGATCAGGGATTTTATATTTATCAGCAAGTATATCCATTTGTAGCGATTTTCGTTGTTTGGACATCGAGTGGGTTTGCTGTCGCCATTTCTAAAATGCTTGCTGATGCTGAAGATCGTGATGGAGGAGTATGGCGTCGTGAACTCTTACGCGTCGTATTTTATTATTTAAGTGTTTTATCAATAATTTTCTTCGTAATTTTATTTGGTGGTGCAGATTTATTTGCAAAATGGATGGGCGATTCAGCTTTAGCTTCACTTTTACGTACAGGTGCATTTGTGACACTATGTATGCCAGCGCTTGCTGTTTATAAAGGATTATTCCAAGCGCGCGGTATTATGACACCAGTTGCCTATGCACAAGTGATTGAACAAACTGTCCGTGTCCTTGTTATTTTAGGTGGTACTTGGATTGTAATGAAGACAACTTCTTCTTTGTATCAGGCGGGACAAATGGCAATGGCTGGCACTGTTGTTGGTGAATTAGCTGGTATCATTTTATTGTGGATATATTTTAAAAAGTTTAAGCAAGGAGACAAAATAGTTGTAAGGAAAAAAATAGCTATCTTTCCTGTGTTGAAGGAATTAACAATTTTGAGCATTACAGTAAGTGTGAGTGGTCTTTTACTGTTGTTTTTTCAACTAGTAGATTCATTTACTGTTTTTGAAACACTTACTAAAAGTGGAATACCGACCTTAGAGGCAATGGAAACAAAGGGGATTTACGATAGGGGCCAACCGCTTGTACAGGTGGGGCTTGTTATTGCAACATCGTTATCCCTCGCAATTGTCCCTCTTGTGGCTCATACGTCAAAAAAGGACAATGGACGAGGAGCTGAAAGATTTATCCAATTGACCTATCGTACGGCCTTGCTATTTGGTTTTGCTGCGACGCTTGGATTGATGCTAGTTATGCCATATGTAAATGAGATGCTATTTGCAACACGTGAATTATCTAATGTACTGATAGTGTTTGTGGTGCAAATTATATGGTTGTCACTTATTTTAACGCTAACAGCAATGCTTCAAGGATTAGGGAAATTAAAAATACCGACTTTAATACTAATAGTAGGTTTTATAGTGAAAGTGATTTGTAATAAGTTGTTTATTATAAGATGGGGTATCATAGGCGCAGTGTATGCTAGTAATTTAGGTTTAATATGTTCAGCTATTGGTTTGATCTATTATTTTAAAAAAGTTAGACCAATCCGCTTCGCACCTTCACGCTTTTATATATGCACGGCACTTGCGTCAATTGTCATGATAGGTTGTGTGCTGTTTTGGGGTTATTTTGCAGAGCAGTGGCTTTTTACATCTTTACCTTCGCGATTGAATGCAGCTTTGACTGGTAGCTCAGCAGCATTGATAGGGGCCTTTGTGTTTTTAACAATCATTGCGAAGTATAAAGTTCTAGCGAGTAGGGATTGGTTTTTACTACCGTTTGGACGCAGGATGGCCAGTTATCAATTATGGCTACAACGAAAGAAATAAGGATAGGTGAAAATTATGAATCAATTAACAGTAATCGGTCTTGGAGCCAGTGACTTTGAACAACTACAAATAGGTGTTTATCGCAAGTTACAACAGGCAAAGAAAATATATGTACGTACGATAGACCATCCGGTACTAAATGAGTTAGTAACTGAAGGAATCGAATTTGAAAGCTTTGACCATATATATGAAAAGCACGATGATTTCCGTCCAGTTTATGAAGAAATTGTAGCAACGCTTTTAAGTTATGTGGAGAAAGAAGACATAATGTATGCAGTGCCTGGACATCCACTTGTAGCGGAGTTAACTGTCCAGCTTTTAATCGAAGCTGAAAAAGAAGGAAAGGTGAGGTTGAATATAGAGGGCGGACAAAGTTTCCTAGATCCGATTTTCGGTGCATTACGTATCGACCCAATCGATGGCTTTCAATTAGTAGATGGAACAACTTTTTCAGTGCATGAAGTGAATATGAAGCAACATCTACTAATTGCCCAAGTATATGATACTTTCAGTGCCTCAGAAGTGAAATTGACTTTGATGGAAAAATACCGTGAGGACTATCCAGTTACAATCGTCACTGCAGCAGGCTCACAAGGTGAAAAGCTACGCACAGTTCCTTTGTACGAATTAGATCGTGCAGCAGAAATTGATAACTTAACAACTGTCTACGTGCCTCCTGTAACGAGTCGTGATGAAGCTCTTCGTGAATGGTCGACTTTCCGTGAGATAATTTCGATATTGCGTGGCCCTAATGGTTGTCCTTGGGATCAACAGCAAACACATGAAAGTTTGAAAAGGTATATGCTAGAGGAAGTACATGAGTTCTTACAAACAATAGATGAACAAGATGATGAGCATATGATTGAAGAGCTTGGTGATGTACTATTACAAATATTTTTACACGCGCAAATCGGTGAAGATGAAGGATTCTTCAACCTAGAAGATATATTAGAAGCTGTGAGCACAAAAATGATTCGTCGCCATCCTCATGTGTTTAGTGATGCTACAGTAGAAAATGTGGAAGAAGTAAACGCCAATTGGGAAAAAATCAAAAGTAAAGAAAATGTAAATAGTGAGATAATAGAACCTTTATTAAAAGGTGAATACAGAGCAACATCCTCACTACAAACGTCTTATAACTATCAAAGGCGAGCGGCAAAAGTTGGATTTGAGTGGCCTACAACAGATGGCGTGTGGGAAAAATTCTCTGAAGAATGGCAGGAATTCCGAGCTGAAGTAACGAATGGAACGAATGAAACACGTTTCGATGAATTTAGTGATGTACTATTTACGTTAGTGAATATCGCACGTGTTTATAAAATTTCAGCAGAAGATGCTATGCTCCATGCCAATCAGAAATTTGCTAGTCGCTTTGGATATGTTGAAGCGCAAGTAATGGCTGGTAAAAAGGATTTCAGAGCTTACACATTTGAAGAGCTAGATGCCTTTTGGAACGAAGCGAAATTACAAGGAGGAAAATAAAAAATGAGATTAGATAAATTTTTGAAAGTATCACGTTTGATTAAACGTCGTACATTAGCAAAAGAGGTTGCTGATCAAGGGCGTATTACGATTAATGGTAAGATAGTGAAGGCAAGCACAGCTGTAAAGACTGGTGATGAGCTCGCAATCCGTTTCGGCCAAAAAGTTGTAACAGCACGTGTTGAAGAATTGAAAGATACAGTAAAAAAAGAAGACGCCGCAAGAATGTTTACGATTATAAAAGAAGAAAAATTAGAGAAGATTGAACCACAATTTATCGATGACGAGAACTAGCTGAATTTAAAAAGAAGATATTGCTTATAGAGAAATAGTATATTAAGCATTTATCTATATTTTGTTTGAACGATTTTATATGAGGTTGTCCTGAAAAGTAGGGTTTACAAACTTTCAGGACAATCTTTTTTAATTAGACACTTTCAAAGCTAAGTTCTTTAAATTACCTCTCACCAGTAATCATGATAGGGTGGAAACTACAAATTATTAATGAATAAGAATATCTTTTATATGGATTCATAGAGATGGGCAGATATATGAAGTAATGCATTGTTATAGGGGTTCTTCTATCTATATAAAGAATGAATGTTGAAAGAGTTAACGCTAAAATAGTATGAAAATGACTACTAAGCACTTAGAGAAAACTATCTATAAACAAATTTCTGAATGGAAATTAGCAATTTTATCATAAAGGGTTTGTCCACAGCATATAGTTTAAAGACAGGACAAGGGAGGGGAATCATTGACGTTACAGCCGGATAATGCAACGTACACAATTCCAACAGGGGATCATTTGCTAACGGTCAGAAATCGCAAACGAATGGATGTCACTTCGGTGAAATCAATCGAGCGCTTTGATCAAGAAGAGTTTTTAGTGCACACTTCGCAAGGACATTTACTCATCCGAGGTGAGGAATTGCGTATTGTCCATTTGGATGTAGACAAGGGTTTATTGACACTTGAAGGAACAGTGAAGACGCTACAGTATGATGACGAAGACAACGGCTTGTCTAAAAGCTTCCTTCATAAAATATTTGGATGACCGTAACAGCGCAATTTCTCAGCCTTCTAGTCATGATTGCTAGTGGAATTGTAGGAGCAGCATGTATAGATCTAGTACGTACGATTAAATATTATGCACCCCCGCGGTCATTCAGAAGAAAAGGTTATATAACGCTAGAGCTAACAACTTGGCTTTTGCTCGGTATAGCTAGCTTTTATTTACTATTTAAAGTGCGAGCTGGTGAATGGCGTATTGTTGATCCAATAGCGCAGCTCGCAGGTTTTTATTGCTATCAGTTATACTTCCAATCATTATTTCGATTCGGAGGTCGTCTAATATACAGTATTTTTCTTAGGCCATTATGGTTAATTTTTAATTTTTTTATTTCTATCATAAGGTGGATAATTCGCGCCCTAATGCGTGTTGTAAGGCTCCTACTGTTACCATTTAGGCCATTGGTTAAAAAAACTAAACAGTTAAGACTTAAAAAAACAAGGTAAATTCGTTATAATGGAGAATACACATACAATAACAACTAAGAAGCTAAAAGAATTTTATTTAGGGAGGGATAACGAGGATGAATAATCGTAACAAAAAAGCTAATGGTGAAAATTCAGTTGCTGCCATTCGTCGAGAATATATCGAGTCCATGGAACGGCAGGAAAAGAAAAAACGAGCTATGAAAATACGTCTTTATCGAAGACTAGCGCTTTTCGCAATCGTGTTTGTTCTCGTTACGGGGTCCCTAATATTTACATTGATAAATCAAAAGAAGGCGCTCGCTAATAAAGAGCAACAAAAAATAGAGCTAACCCAAAAACTTTCAGACACCCAAGACCAGCAAGAGGAATTGAAAATTCAAATTTCGAAGCTAAATGACGATAACTACATCGCCAAACTAGCACGTAAAGAACTTTTCCTTTCTGAAGATGGTGAAATCATTTTCTCAATTCCAAAAAATACCGAAAAAGATGAGAAAAACGGTGATTCGAAAGAGTAGTCTTATTGACACTCTTTTTTTGTTGGCTATAATTAGAAGTGAGAATCTCACCGAGTTTTAAGATTCAAAAATTGATTACATGGCTTACAAGTCGCTTTATTTATTAAGGAGGAGCGTTTTTTTTATGTCAATTGAAGTAGGCAGCAAGGTACAAGGTAAGGTAACAGGTATCACAAATTTTGGAGCATTCGTAGAGCTGCCAAATGGCTCAACAGGTCTGGTGCACATTAGTGAGGTTGCAGACAATTATGTAAAAGACATCAACGAACATTTGAAAGTTGGAGAAATGGTTGAGGTTAAAGTAATGAATGTCGAAGCGGATGGTAAAATTGGTTTATCTATTCGCAAAGCAAAACCTCAACCAGAACGACCAGAGCGCCCTCAACGCCCACGTCATAATAATCGTTCAAATGATCGCAATGATAATCGTCATCAACCGAAAGAGAATTTTGAACAAAAAATGGCACGTTTTTTAAAAGACAGTGAAGATCGTCTTGCAACATTAAAACGCGCTACAGAATCTAAACGTGGTGGCCGTGGCGCAAGAAGAGGGTAATTTGCTGGCTATTTTAATCGTAGAAAAAGTGTGAAATAGATTTTTGAACAATCCATGTATGTAGTGGGTTGTTTTTTTATTGTTAATACCTGGCGAATTGTACTATTAAATGCAATACATACAAACTAAAATTCGCCTATAACGACACCTCTGTAGATGATTTGCTACTTATGTTTATATACCTTACTTAATTAGACATATAAAAAAGCAACTTTCTCGTGGTGAGAAGGTTGCTTTTTTATGATGACCCCTACGGGATTCGAACCCGTGTTACCGCCGTGAAAGGGCGGTGTCTTAACCGCTTGACCAAGGGGCCAAAAAATATTGGCGCAGATGGCCTAGATGAAAAAAATATGGCGGCAGAGGGGATCGAACCCCCGACCTCACGGGTATGAACCGTACGCTCTAGCCAGCTGAGCTACGCCGCCGTTCTAAACAACATAATAAATAATACAAGATAACATATGTAGGTGTCAAGCTGTTTTATGAAAATATTTTCTTTAAAAAAGCAATTTCTCGTCGAAAAGTTTTTTTTCGTGAAAACACAAAAAGACAAACTTTATGGAATACTCGGGCTATAATGATGGCAATGTTCAGGAGGAGGTTGTTTTATGAAGATGTGGCATGAAGGAATAGCACAGAACCAAGCAATTAGGAATACATGGGCAAGTGTAGCTAAGCGAAAATATCGAATATGGCTATCCGTTTTGTTTTTATTTTGTTCCTTTTACTTATCTCAAGCTGTGTTATTTGAAGCAACGGTACCATTTTTCCTACCGATTGCAGCAATAGCATTTACTAGATATCCAAGGTGGTCAAGTTGGACATTGGTAGGAGGGTTATGCGGAAGTCTTACATTAGGTCTCGGGCAAACAACAATTCATATATTGGAATTGTTGTTTTTATTACTCCTTTTAAAAACCCCATTTAAACGATTGCCACTTCCTGTAATAGTAGGGTTTAGTATTTTGACGGTTCAAATAGTTTGGCAATATATATCGTATAGTGGGCATCCCCCGATGCTTGTATGGCTGTATGTCGGATATGAAGGCGCGCTGTCTATTTTTATGACGCTCTTTTTGGGACTCCTTTTTCTCCCAATGCATCAGTTAATGACTGCCAAATGGTCTTTTGAAAGAGTAGGTGCGGCATTAATCGTAGGTGCAGTGATTTTAACGGCCATGGATGGAGTGGTACTTAGCTTTCTATCAGTAACGCGTATTGCCATGCATTTACTCATACTTGTATCTGCGTTAGTTGGCGGTGTCACATTAGCGACAGCTGTTGCAGTGCTAACCGGTATGATACTTAGTTTATCTCAATTATCTTTTAGTGGAATGATGGCAGTATATGCTGTAACCGGATTATTTGCAGGAGTTTGCAAAAATGTCGGTAGGTTTTGGATCGCAATAGGTGGCTTAATGGCAAGTGTCTTTTTTGCATTGTATGATGCGACACTACCACTTGATTACACATTCTTTATGTCTATAGCATTTGCTACCCTGTTATTCTTCATCTTCCCACAGAGGTGGGTTATATATTGGCAAAATCAATTATATCCAAATCGCGATGAAGTGCTTTTAGAAAGGCAAAAGTGGTTAACGGAAAGGCTCAATACGAAGCTTGTAGATTTCCATCACTTTGTAGATTTTATGAAAGAGCTTGTACATGATCGTTTTGGGAATGTGAATAGGAATATAGTGGAAGAGAGGCAGGAGCAACCGCTTGCAGTTTGCCAAGCATGCTTTAAGTACGATAATTGTTGGAGCAATAGTAAGAGTGAAATGCCGGATCTAATGCAGAGATGGCTTGATGCAAGTGCTACTGCAAATGCAGCGACGATACTACAGCTTGATGAGAAAATTCGTTATAAATGTGTGAAATCTGGGGCATTTTTGTCAGCGCTTGAAGAGAAAGTTTCACAAAAGCAACTTAGCGGTCAGTTTTACCACGGGCGTAAGATGATTGCCTTGCAATTGAGGGATATGTGCCAGCATATCGATATGGTGATGAATGATATGACTGGGGAGACAGTGTCTTTCCAACAGAAAGAGGACGAGCTATCAGATGAGCTGAAGCTTGCTGGAATTGAACATTTCCAAGTAGATATTTTATCAAATGAGGTAGGGAATCGAAAAATTGTCTGCTGTTTGCCAGAGAAAAAAGCAATGTGGGAAACAGATCAAACGTTAGCAGAGCGCTTAGTACTACCAATTTTACAAAGTGTGTTTAATGAACCGTTTGAAATTGCACGAACTGCTCTGAAGGATAGTCCATATCCACATTTGCAGATGACATTCCAATCTTCAGTTCGTTTCCAAATGTCTTATGATGTGTATACGTCTTCGAAGCAGAATACAATTTATTCTGGTGATTCGCACGCTGTTTTCCCGCTTCATCAAGGGCTTACGGCTGTTATGTTATCAGACGGAATGGGACATAGTAAAAAGGCGCATCAAGAAAGTAGACGTCTCATTCGGTTAATGCGTGAATGTATGCACCATCAAATGGCACCTGAAACAGCTATGCATACTCTGCATTATGTCATGTCTTTAAAAAATGATAGTGATATGTACGCGACGATGGATTTTGCGCTTGTTGATTTACAAGTCGGTACCTTATGGTCTTGGAAAGCAGGGAGTATGGCAACTTATTTAGTAAGAGGCGAAAAGTGTATTCGACTAGAGAGTAAGAGCGAGCCGGTAGGGTTTTTGACATCGTTTTCAGTAGAAGCAGATCAAGTATCATTAAAAGCAGGGGATATCATTTTCATGTGTACAGATGGTTTGTTCTTTGAGAATAAACCTTGGGAAGAGCAGGAAAGAAAACTAATTCGTCATTTGCGGGAGCTGGAGAATTGTCCAACTGAGGATATGTGTACGTCTATTTTACGTGCTTTTCGAGGTACAGATGTACCAAATGATGATTGCACATTGGTTGCAATTCGTATTGAACATAAAATATCGAATTGGTCTTTATTTAAACCATCTTCGTCGGCTATTTCTGAGCAAAGAATGGTAAGATAGTAAATGAGGTGAGAAGATGGAGCAACTCGAACGAAAAGCATATCAATACATGAAGCATTATCGCTTATGTAATGAAGGTGACCGTCTTCTCGTAGCTTGTTCGGGAGGTGCCGATTCAATGGCACTCCTGCATTTTTTGTATAAAGAGAAAGACCGACTGGGTGTCTCTGTTGCAGCGATTCATGTAAATCATATGTTACGTGGGGTAGATGCTGAAGGTGATCGTCAATTTGTTGAAGTATTTTGCCAAGAGCGTGACATTCCTGTTTATGCTATTGATATACCTATTCCTGAAATTTTACACCGTGAGAAGGGGAATTTGCAGGATACATGCCGAAGAGAGCGCTATCGGTATTTCGAGAAGGTTATGTTAGAAAGTACAAGTACGCATCTTGTTGTTGCGCACCATGCAGATGATCAGGTGGAAAGTGTCATAATGGCGCTTACCCGAGGTTCAAGTGCTTCTGGTATTACTGGGATTAAACGAGAACGTCCATTTGCAAACGGGCATCTAATACGTCCATTTTTAGCTGTGACGAAGAATGACATTCATACTTATTTACAACGAAATAAACAGGCTTATCGAGAAGATTCTAGTAACAAAAAGGATTCGTACACACGTAATCGAATACGTCATCATGTTGTGCCGTTATTAGAGGGTGAAAATCCACGTGTTGCTGATGCAGTTCGTCAGTATACCGAAAAGGCGCAAGCGGATGAAGATCTATTGCAAAGTTTAGCACAAGATGCTTTTCATGATGTTGTGACGAAAAAAAATGAAGATTCATGGAGAATTTGCATAAAAGCATTCCGAAATAAGCCACTCGCTTTACAAAGAAGAATCATTCTACTACTATTAAAATATCTATATAAAGATACAACCATTGTACAAAGTTATACCCTGTTGAACTCTATTCTCGAACAGACTTCATCGACGGCTGGAAATGTAATTTTGCATTTACCAAAAGATGTAGTAGCAATTCGTCAATATGATGAGCTAATTATCAAGAAAAAACAAATTTCAAGTGTAGAAAAGTCGCCTTTAATGGTTACGCTTAATACATGGACGAATTTGACGAACAATTTGCGTGTATACATAGGAAAGCTATCTGATGAAAGGCCATCTGATACTACCCCGTCCGCAAAGACGTATTTTTTTCAAATTGAACTGCTCTCATTGCCGTTATATGTCCGGGCTAGACAAAATGGAGACCGTATCAATTTACTTGGCTTGAATCAACATAAGCGCTTATCACGTCTATTCATTGATGAGAAGGTACCGATGACGCTAAGAGATGAATGGCCAGTTATTGTTACGCAAGAAGATGAGGTTATTGCGCTTCCTGGTCTTCGTATAGGTAATTGTTTTTCTAATAGCAAACGTTCTACTGATGATGCATTCTTCATCGTAGATCAACAAAGTTTGTAGTGTCTATATACAATCAAGGAGGAACTAAGATGCTTCAAAAAGACATCGAGAAAGTATTAATTTCAGAAGAAGATTTACAAATTAAAATCCGTGAGATTGGGGAAGCCTTAACGGAGGAGTATCAAGAGAAGTTTCCTTTAATGATTGGTGTACTAAAAGGTGCAATGCCATTCATGGCTGATTTAATGAAACGAATCGACACATACGTTGAAGTGGATTTTATGGATGTAACTAGTTACGGTAATGCAACTGTATCTTCAGGGGAAGTGAAAATCGTAAAAGACTTAAACACAAGTGTTGAAGGTCGCGACATTTTAATCGTAGAAGATATTATTGATAGTGGACTAACGCTAAGCTACTTAGTAGACCTTTTCAAATATCGCAAAGCAAAATCAATTAAAATCGTTACATTATTAGACAAACCAACTGGTCGCAAAGTAGATTTAAAAGCTGACTTTGTAGGTTTTGAAGTACCAGATGCATTTGTTGTAGGATATGGTTTAGACTACGCAGAAAAATACCGTAACTTACCATACATTGGGGTGTTAAAGAAAGAAGTTTATTCATTTTAATAACAATGTTAAAATTTTGACAATTTTACATTGAAACTTCTTTTTCGAAATGCTTATCGTTGTACGCCTTAATGTTCATATGTTAAGATTTACTATAGTTTTTCTGTTTACCTTGTGAGGAGGCTGGGGATGAATCGAATATTTCGATACACCATATTATATTTATTAATTTTCCTCGTGATCATCGGGATTTTTGGTACGTTTAATAACAAAAACCAACCGACGAAAGAAATTCAGTATCACGAGTTCATTACAGCACTAGATAAAGGCAAAGTAACCCGTGCGGAGTTACAGCCTGACAAATTGGTTTATGTCGTTAAAGGTGAATTAGAGGGTTACAAAAAAGGTGAGTCTTTCGTAACGAATGTACCTCGTGATAACCCAGCAGTAATGGATAAAATTGATGCTGCGGCAAAAAACAACTCGAAAATAAACTTTTTACCTGCTCCTGAAACGAGTGGATGGATTCAGTTCTTTACGGGGATTATTCCATTCATCATCATCTTTATCCTGTTCTTCTTCTTATTGAATCAGGCACAAGGTGGCGGTAATCGTGTAATGAGCTTTGGCAAAAGTAAGGCTAAGCTGTATGACGATCAAAAGAAAAAAGTTCGTTTTACAGATGTAGCTGGTGCAGACGAAGAGAAACAAGAACTTGTAGAAGTAGTAGACTTCTTAAAAGATCCTACTAAGTTCAATGATATTGGAGCCCGTATTCCAAAAGGGATTCTACTTGTAGGACCTCCTGGTACTGGTAAAACTTTACTGGCACGCGCGGTAGCTGGTGAAGCTGGCGTACCATTCTTCTCTATTAGTGGTTCTGACTTCGTTGAAATGTTTGTTGGTGTGGGTGCTTCACGTGTTCGTGATTTATTCGAAAACGCGAAGAAAAACGCACCATGTATCATCTTCATCGATGAAATTGATGCAGTTGGTCGTCAACGTGGCGCAGGTTTAGGTGGCGGTCATGATGAACGTGAACAAACATTAAACCAATTACTTGTTGAAATGGATGGTTTCGGTGAAAACGAAGGTATTATTATCGTCGCTGCAACGAACCGCCCAGATATTCTAGATCCGGCATTATTACGTCCAGGTCGTTTTGACCGTCAAATTACAGTTGGACGCCCAGATGTAAAAGGTCGCGAAGCGGTTCTTAGAGTACACGCTCGTAAAAAACCTTTAGATGAATCAGTGGACTTAAAAGCGATTGCCGAACGTACGCCTGGTTTCTCTGGTGCAGATTTAGAAAACTTATTAAACGAAGCTGCACTTGTAGCTGCTCGTTCGAATAAGAAAAAAATTGACATGGGTGATATCGATGAAGCAACAGATCGTGTAATCGCTGGTGTTGCTAAAACGAGTCGTGTCATTTCTAAAAAAGAACGTAATATTGTTGCTTACCATGAAGCGGGTCATGTTGTTGTTGGATTAATCTTGGATGAAGCTGAAAAAGTTCATAAAGTTACAATTGTCCCACGTGGGCAAGCTGGCGGTTACGCTGTAATGCTTCCAAAAGAAGATCGTTACTTCATGACTAAACCTGAGCTTCTTGATAAAGTTGCAGGGTTATTAGGTGGACGTGTAGCTGAAGATATCGTCTTTGGTGAAGTTTCAACAGGTGCTCATAATGACTTCCAACGTGTTACGAGTATTATTCGCTCAATGGTTACCGAGTACGGTATGAGTGATAAGCTTGGTCAATTGCAATTTGGTTCAAGCCAAGGAGGCAATGTCTTCTTAGGTAGAGATATCAACTCTGAACAAAACTACTCAGATAAAATTGCTTATGAAATTGATCAAGAAATGCAAAACATGGTAAAAGAGCAATACGATCGTACAAAGCGAATTCTTACTGAAAATCGTGATCTTCTAAATCTTATTGCTACAACTCTACTTGAAGTTGAAACATTAGATGCAGAACAGATTAAACATCTAAAAGACCACGGTACATTGCCAGACAGAGCTTACCAAAATAATGGTAAAAAAGCTGGTTTAGTACTTGAAAGTAATGAATCTAAAAATGTAACGTTAGTTAAAGAAGAAAAGCTTGATGTATTTGGAACTGCTGATCCAACATCAAGTGACCTACCTACTGAAAAGCAGGATGGAACATCAAATGACGGTATTCAAGAAGAACGAAAATAATAGCTATTAAATCAGAAGCTGATTGACCTTTGCATTTGCATAAGGCAATCAGCTTCTTTTATTAGTAGGAGATATGGTATGATTCTTTCAGAAAACTGTATGTAAGTGAGGCTAGGCTCGATGATTTTAGTAATGGATACTGGGAATACGAATATTTCCGTTGGTATATTTAACGATGACAAACTTATGCATCATTGGCGTATGGAGACTGACCCGCATAAGACAGAAGATGAGTATGCAATGCAGGTTAAATCATTGTTCGCACATGTGGATTTATCTTTTGCTGATATAGAAGGCATTATTATTTCCTCAGTAGTGCCTCCGATAATGTTTTCATTAGAGGCGATGTGTCGTAAGTATTTTTCGCTAGAGCCATTGATTGTTGGGCCTGGTGTGAAAACAGGTCTTAATATCAAATATGAAAACCCGAGAGAAGTTGGTGCTGACCGTATTGTGAATGCTGTAGCTGCACTTCATGAGTATGATTCGCCACTGATTATTGTAGATTTTGGTACGGCAACAACCTATTGTTATTTGAATGATAAAGGTGATTATATGGGTGGAGCAATTGCACCTGGGATTAATATTTCAACAGAAGCCTTATTTGCACGTGCTTCTAAATTACCGCGAGTTGAAATTATGCGCCCTAGTAATGTTATTGGGAAGAATACGGTATCTGCTATGCAATCCGGCATCGTTTATGGTTATGTTGGGCAAGTTGAAGGTATCGTTAGTCGTATGAAATTACAAAGTAAGAAAGAACCGCTTGTGATTGCAACTGGCGGGCTTGCATCTTTGATTGCGAAAGAATCTACAATTATCGATATTGTTGATCCGTTTTTAACATTAAAGGGATTGCATATAATATATAAGAGAAATCAATAAGAAAAGAGGAATATTTGAATGGGAGACTATTTAGTAAGAGCATTAGGATTTAATAATAGTGTACGTGCGTTCGCGGTAAGTACAACTGAAACTGTTGGGGAAGCACAACGTCGTCATGATACTTGGCCAACAACTTCTGCGGCACTTGGTCGTACAATGACTGCCGCGGTTATGATGGGTGCGATGTTAAAAGGTGAAGATAAAATCACTGTTAAAGTTGAAGGTAATGGACCGATTGGATCGATGATTGTTGATGCGAATGCAAAAGGTGAAGTTCGTGGTTATGTAACTAATCCACATGTGGAATTTGAATTAAACCCACACGGGAAATTAGATGTACGTCGTGCGGTCGGTACTGAAGGTGCGTTAACGGTTGTAAAAGATTTGGGCTTACGTGATTTTTTCTCAGGACAAGTGCCAATTGTTTCTGGTGAAATAGCAGAAGACTTCACATATTATTTTGCTACATCTGAACAGGTGCCTTCATCAGTAGGCCTTGGTGTATTAGTAAATACAGATGATTCTATCTTGGCTGCTGGTGGATTCATCATTCAACTTCTGCCTGGTGTAGACGATGAAACGATTACCGCGATTGAAAACCATTTAACGAAAATCGAGCCAGTTTCTAAGATGATTCAAAAAGGTTACACACCTGAAGAAATTTTAAAAGCTGTACTAGGCGAAGAGAATGTTCAAATGTTAGATACATTACTGGTGAAATTTGAATGCAGTTGTTCAAAAGAGCGCTTTGGTGCGGCTATTATTAGCTTAGGTGAAAAAGAAATCCGTGATATGATCGAAGAA
Source organism: Viridibacillus sp. NPDC096237 (assembly GCF_050278625.1). Classification (NCBI taxonomy): domain Bacteria; kingdom Bacillati; phylum Bacillota; class Bacilli; order Caryophanales; family Caryophanaceae; genus Viridibacillus; species Viridibacillus sp. NPDC096237. The sequence goes on from NZ_JBNNTI010000028.1 coordinate 45,340, forward strand.
GATGGGAAAGCAGAAGCGCATTGTCACTTCTGCCAAGAGAAGTATCAATACTCAAAAGAAGAATTAGAAGGGTTTATAACAGAGATTAATTCTTAAGGGTTGGTAAACCTATTCTGATGAGTGGAATATAACTTCATCCATATCTTAACGAAATAGCTATTTCATTTATTTAAAGACCTATAAAATAATGATTTCTAGGCTATTCTACATCTACGGAGTGTGGAGTAGCCTTTTTATTTATTTTCATAAATGAATTGAGCCTATACCTCTATAATTAATAATGTTTTTGATTCTATTGGATGGTAAATGTTATTAAGGAAAATAGTTTGCATTTTTAGTAGAGTAAATAGTGTTTCATTTGACAAACGTAACCAATAGGTTGTAAAATTGAGATAATTTAAAACCTATAAAATTACTAGGAATTAGGAGTGAATAAAAGATGAGTAGATTAGTTAATTCAGTAACAGATTTAATTGGTAAAACGCCAATCGTTAAATTGAATAATGTAACAGGACCAAATGATGGTAATGTTTACGTAAAACTAGAATACTTTAACCCAGGTAGCAGTGTTAAAGATCGTATTGCTTTAGCTATGATTGAAGCTGCTGAAAAAGCTGGTAAGTTAAAAGAAGGAAGCACATTAATTGAGCCGACAAGTGGTAATACGGGTATTGGTCTTGCAATGGTAGCAGCTGCTAAAGGATATAAAGCGGTGTTAGTAATGCCGGATACAATGAGTATGGAACGTCGCAATTTACTACGTGCTTACGGAGCAGATCTTGTTTTAACACCTGGAGCTGAAGGGATGAAAGGGGCAATTGCAAAAGCAAATGAACTTTCTGAACAAAATGGCTGGTTCGTCCCACAGCAATTTGAAAACCCTTCAAACGCTGAGGTTCACCGTTTAACAACTGGACCAGAAATCGTTGAGGCATTTGATGGTTTAAATCTTGAAGCATTTATCGCGGGTGTTGGTACTGGTGGTACAATTACAGGTGTAGGAGAAGTATTGAAAGAAAAATATCCTGAAATTGAAATTATCGCAGTAGAACCAAAAGATTCTCAAGTATTAGCTGGAGCGCAACCGGGACCTCATAAAATTCAAGGGATCGGTGCGGGTTTTGTTCCGAAAGTGTTAAATACTGAAGTTTATACTTCGATTTTCCCGGTGGAAAATGACGCTGCATTTGATACTGCACGTAAAATTGCTAAAGAAGAAGGTGTATTAGGTGGTATTTCATCTGGTGCAGCTATTTTTGCAGCAATCGAAACTGCAAAACGTCTTGGTAAAGGCAAAAACGTTTTAGCGATTCTTCCATCGAATGGAGAGCGTTACTTAAGCACGCCTCTTTACCACTTTGACGACTAATTCAACTTCATTAACTTTTAAGCGGGGCATATTCGTGCCTCGTTTTTTATTTTTGTTTATATTTTCTCTAGAACTTTGCTCTCTGACTTTCATTTTCATATACTGTTAGTTGTTGGTGTAATTTATAAAGTGAAATTTGTGGATTTGAAATATAAATTTTTTAATTGGAGGAAGAGTTCTTGAGCCTATCATTAATTAACTACCCATCATTTTCGATGGACAAGCAGTCGTTCTTTTATGCGTTTAAGGAACTTGTAAAAGATGAGCAATACCATTTGTTATTAGAAAGCGGTCGCGGGGGTCAGCAGTCAGTGGCTGGGTGGAACCCGATGGCTGTAGTGCGTTCGACGGATGAAGGTTTACATATTTCTTGGCGTAATGGACAAGAGGAAACGCGAACAGGAGAATCGCTACATTTGTTAGAAGATTTAATAGCAGAATATAAGCTGCCTGTTAATGCAGATTTACTTGATTTCCAAGGTGGTGCAGCCGGATTTATCTCATATGATTATGCGCGGAAAATTGAGAATCTACCAAATCTAGCGAAGAATGACTTGCAAATACCGGATTTATATTTTTATCTATTCGATGAATGGGCTGTTCTTGACGTAGTGAAGCAACAAGTTCATTTAATGAAGCTTTCAACTAGCGATGTTGACCTTGAGCAACGTGCGCGCGATTGGCAATTAGCGTGCGAAAGTGGTCTAAAATCTCAGGAGTTTAAGGAGGGAGCAGCGACGGATGTTGTCCATGATGTGACAAGGTTACAAGTATCGCTATCGGCTGATGTTTTTGAAGAAGCTGTTCGTAAAGTGCAAAACTATATTGCACAAGGCGATGTGTTCCAGGTGAACCTGTCAGTTAGACAGGCAAAGGAGCTTGGAGCTGAACCTATGCAAATGTACGAGGCGCTACGTTCATTTAACCCATCTCCGTACATGGCGTATATCCAATCTCCTGAATTTGCCGTTGTTTCAGGTTCTCCTGAATTACTTGTGAAGAAGAAAGGTCAAGAGCTTTCAACTCGCCCAATAGCAGGGACTCGTCCGAGAGGTAAAGATGCCACTGAAGATGAACGCTTGGCGCAAGAATTAATTGCTAATGAAAAAGAACGTGCTGAACATGTTATGTTAGTTGATTTGGAGCGGAATGATCTAGGTCGCGTATCAAAATATGGCACTGTTGAAGTGAATGAATTTATGGTGATTGAGAGATATTCACATGTTATGCATATTGTTTCGAATGTACGGGGCATTGTAGATGAAAGCTGTTCAAATGCAGATGTTGTAAGGGCGTTATTCCCTGGTGGTACAATAACAGGTGCACCAAAAATTCGTACGATGGAAATTATTGAGGAACTTGAAACGGTTCGTCGAGGATTATATACAGGATCAATCGGATGGTTAGGATACAATGGTGATTTAGAACTTAATATCGTCATTCGTACAGCTTTTATTAAAGAAGGAATGGCTTATATTCAAGCAGGTGCAGGCATTGTGATAGATTCTGTTCCGGCAAATGAATATATTGAATCGCTAAACAAGGCGAAGGCTTTATGGCAAGCGAAGGCAATGGCAGAGGAGTGTAATGTATGATTTTAATGATTGATAACTACGATTCATTTACTTATAATCTCGTACAATATTTCGGTGAATTTGGACAAGAGCTTATTGTAAAAAGAAATGATGAACTAACGGTGCAGGATATTGAGCAGCTTGCACCAACTATGATTGTTATTTCTCCAGGACCCTGTAGCCCAAATGAAGCCGGTAGAAGTCTAGAAATCATTGCTCATTTTGCAGGGAGGATTCCTATTTTCGGTGTCTGTTTAGGTCATCAAGCGATTGCGCAAGTCTTTGGCGGGAAAGTTATTCGTGCAAAACGTTTAATGCATGGAAAAACGTCACCTGTACAGCATGATAATAACGGTGTAAATAGTGAGCTACCAAATCCATTTCAAGCAACCCGTTATCATTCATTAATCGTTGAACGTGAAACTTTACCTGACTGCCTTGAAATTACGTCTTTTACAGCAGAAGGTGAGATTATGGGGATTCGTCATAAGGAGTATCCGATTGAGGGTGTTCAGTATCATCCGGAGTCGGTTATGACAGAGGAAGGTAAGAAGATATTGTGGAACTTTATCGATTGCTATTGTGAGGTTGCTGAAGGAAGTGGTAACTAATGTGGTGTTGGATGAACGGGGAGTATGCGCAGAGTGTGGATCTAAGAATTTCACCTTTTGATCATGGCTTTTTGTATGGATTAGGCTTCTTTGAAACGTTTCGTACGTATGAAGGAGATGTATTTCTTTGGGAAGAGCATTGTAAAAGACTGCAACGAGCATTAGATGACTATCATATCGTATTACCATATAACTTTAATGAATTGTTAACTGTTATTCGTGAGTTGGACAAACGTTGTGATGGAGAAGATGGTTATTTCCGTTTGAATGTATCCGCAGGTACGCATGATATCGGATTAAAGCCGACTAGCTATGCGGAGCCAACTGTTATTGTCTTTCGTAAACCTTTACCTAAAATGGTGAGAGGACAAGAGAAATCGGCGGTATGGTTAAATACAGAGCGTAATTCACCAGAGCAATCAATCCGTCATAAATCACATCACTATGCGAATAATGTGCTGGCTCGATTTGAAGTACCATCTTTAGCTGAGTTGGAGGGCTTTTTTGTTAATGAAGGAGGTTTTGTAGCAGAAGGTATTACATCTAATATTTTTTGGGCTACCGATGGTAAGGTATATACACCTTCTATTGAAACAGGTATTTTACCAGGTATTACACGCCAGCAAGTGATGAATCAAATATCTGTTATAGAAGGTTTCTATACTCGAGAGCATTTAGAAAAAGCGGATGAATGCTTTATCACAACATCCATTCAGGAACTTATTCCAATCCGCTCATTGCAAGGGAAAAGTTTCCTGGGAAATAAAGGACCGATTTACAAAGTTCTTCATGAGCAGTATGTTAAAAGTATAAATGATTCGAAAGGAAGATCTTGATGAACCTAGACAAATACACAAGACCATTAATCATCGATGGGCATGTACTCGACTTCCATAAAGAGACGTTTGTGATGGGGATATTAAATGTAACGCCAGACTCTTTTTCTGATGGCGGAAAATATAACGATTTAGAAGCAGCAGTCGCACAAGCAAAGCAAATGGTAGCAGATGGTGCGAAGATTATTGATATTGGCGGCGAATCCACACGTCCAGGGCATACTCAAATTTCAGTTAAAGAAGAATTGGCTCGTGTTATACCTGTTATAAAGGCACTCCGTAAAGAGGTGAAAGTATTAATCTCAATTGATACGTATAAAGCGGAAGTGGCAAGACAAGCTGTTTTAGCCGGTGCACATATAATTAATGATATTTGGGGAGCTAAGTACGACTCTGAAATTGCTAATGTGGCCGCAGAATTAAATGTGCCAATTATTTTAATGCATAACCGTGACAATGAAGAATACGGAGAAAACTTCTGGGAGGTAGCAAAAGCTGATTTAGAAAAGAGCTTGCAAATCGCCAAAGAGGCTGGAGTACCTGATACGCTTATTTGGTTAGACCCAGGAATTGGTTTTGCTAAATCGCATCACGAAAATGTGTTAATGATGCAAGTTTTACCGCAATTAGTAGAATTGGGTTATCCCGTATTACTTGCAACGTCTCGAAAAAGAATGATTGGTAATATCTTAGATCTCCCTGTTACAGAACGGGTAGAAGGTACGGGTGCTACAGTTTGCTTTGGAATCGATAAAGGTTGTCATATGGTACGTGTACATGATGTTAAAGAAATTACGCGTATGACACGGATGATGGATGTCTTAGTGGGTAAACAACCACATGTAGAATACAAAATTTAAAAAAATAAATCCAATGATGGAGTGGAGTGTTAACTATGGACTATATCCATGTAAAAGATATGGAGTTTTATGGATACCACGGTGTATTAGCTGCTGAAACCGCTATTGGTCAGCGTTTTAGGGTATCGCTATCTCTAGCGGTAGATTTACAACGAGCTGGTGAAACGGATGAGCTTGAGTATACAGTGAACTATGCAGAAATTTATATAATCTGCAAAGAAATCGTTGAAGGTAAACCATATAAACTAATCGAAGCTGTCGCAGGGCAAATTGCTACCCGTATTTTAGCTACTTACGAAGATCAAGTAAAGGGGCTACGTGTGGAGATGATTAAACCTGATCCACCAATTCCAGGGCATTACCGTGAAGTATCTGTTGAATTGACAAGAGGTGAGTTTCAATGAACGAAGCCTTTATTTCTCTTGGCTCTAATATAGGAGAACGGCTACAAACTTTGCAACGTGCAGTTAAGTTGTTAACTGAACATCCTGAAGTGAAAGTCATGGCTGTATCGTCTGTATACGAGACGGATCCTGTTGGCTTTACAGACCAAGATGCATTTCTTAATATAGTTGTGCAAATTCATACTTCGTTGAATCCGCAAAAAACACTTGAAATGTGCCAGGCAATCGAGAATGAGTTGAAGCGTGTTCGCATAATTCGGTGGGGTCCGAGAACGATAGACCTTGACATTTTGCTTTATAATCACGACAATATTGAAACGGAGACACTAGTTGTTCCGCATCCTAGAATGCAGGAACGTGCTTTTGTTCTTGTGCCATTATTGGAAATCGCACCAGATCTCATATATCCTAAAACAAACGAAGCAATGCAATCGATGCTATCTAGTGTTGGGAAAGAAGGCGTACGACAATGGAAAACGATCGCTGGGGTAGAAGAATTCGTGCATTTCGAAAACTAAAAAGAATTCAGCAGGTCGAATTTGCAAAAAAAGTTGGTATGTCTACTTCTATTTTAGGCAAAATTGAACGTGGAGATCGGTTGCCAACAGAAAAACAGTTACAAATCATAGCGACAGTGCTTGATATAAATATGAACGAATTAAAAGGAGGAGAATAATCTCCTGCTAGAAAAGGAGGAAACACAGCATGACATTAACTAATGACAAGCCGTTCAAAATTGGTGATATTGTTATGGATAACAGAGTAGTTCTTGCACCGATGGCAGGTATTTGTAACTCAGCTTTCCGCCTAACAGTAAAAGAATTTGGAGCAGGCTTAGTATATGCTGAAATGATTTCAGACAAAGGGATTGTTTATCGTAACGATAAAACGTTGAATATGCTTTATATCGACGAGCGTGAAAATCCGCTTTCATTACAAATCTTTGGTGGCGATAAAGAAACGCTTGTAGAAGCGGCTAAATATGTAGACCAAAATACAACAGCTGACATTATCGATATCAATATGGGTTGCCCTGTAAATAAAATCATCAAATGTGAAGCGGGAGCGAAATTGCTTCTAGATCCAAATAAAGTATATGAAATGGTAGCAGCAGTAGTAGACAGTGTGAAAAAACCAGTCAGCGTGAAAATGCGTATTGGATGGGATGATGAGCGTGTCTTTGCAGTAGACAATGCAAAAGAGGTTGAGCGTGCTGGAGCATCTGCAGTTGCTGTCCACGGTCGTACACGTGTTCAAATGTATGAAGGACATGCAAACTGGGATATTATCCGCCAGGTAAAAGAGAACGTCAATATTCCTGTTATCGGTAACGGAGATGTAGAAACACCACAAGATGCTAAACGTATGCTTGAACAAACTGGAGTAGATGGCGTTATGATCGGTCGTGCTGCGCTAGGTAATCCGTGGATGATGTATCAAACAGTGGAATATTTGAAATCAGGTAAATTAATTGATGAACCGAGTGTTCGTGAGAAAATCGACGTATGTCTACTTCACTTTGAACGCCTAATGGCGTTAAAAGGTGAAGTTGTAGCAGTTCGTGAAATGCGTAAACATGCTTCGTGGTACTTAAAAGGTATTCGTGGTAACGGTAAAGCTCGTAATGCCATTAATCAAACAGAGACAGCATTAGAATTGAGAACATTACTAAATGGCTTAGTAGTAGAATTTGAAGAACTAGAAGCAACAGAAAAAGCAATCCACATTATTTAATAAAATTCCTAGCCGTCCTTTTAAAGTGGCGGCTTTTTTCTTTATGAGCTAATGGATTATGAAGTATTTACTAGTAAATGATGATAAAGACGTGAATCGTCAAGCGAAATTGTGTACAATAAGTACATTATGGACTGCATAGCGGAACAAAAAATGAGGAGTGAATATCGTGTCTGAAGAATTAAATGACCAAATTTTGGTGAGACGCCAAAAGATGGCTTCTATTAGAGAAAACGGCCTAGATCCATTCGGTGCCCGTTTTGAACGTACGCATTTATCAAACGAAATAAAAGAACAGTATGTGGATTTCACTAAAGAGCAATTAGAAGAAGATTTACATGAAGTTGTAATCGCGGGTCGTATTATGACTAAGCGTGGTAAAGGTAAAGCTGGTTTCGCTCATATTCAAGATCTGGGTGGACAAGTACAAATTTATGTTCGTAAAGATGCTATTGGTGAAGAAGCATACGAATTATTTAAGCAAGCGGACCTAGGGGATATCGTAGGTATTCGCGGTAATGTTTTCCGTACTCAAGTAGGAGAGCTTTCTGTGAAGGCATTAGAATTTACTTTCCTAACTAAATCACTACGTCCAATGCCAGAGAAATTCCATGGCTTAAAAGATGTAGAGCAACGTTATCGCCAACGTTACTTAGATTTAATGACGAGTGAAGAAAGTAAACAAACTTTTATTACTCGCTCTAAAATTATTCAAGCAATCCGTCGTTACTTAGATGGTAACGGATATCTTGAGGTTGAAACGCCAATGCTACATGCAATTGCAGGTGGAGCAGCTGCGCGTCCGTTCATTACGCATCACAATTCATTAGATATGGAATTATATATGCGTATCGCTATTGAACTCCATTTAAAACGTTTAATCGTAGGTGGACTTGAAAAAGTATATGAAATCGGTCGTGTATTCCGTAATGAAGGTATGTCAACGCGCCATAATCCAGAATTCACTATGATTGAATTATATGAAGCGTACGCTGACTACCGTGACATAATGGCACTTACAGAGAATTTAATTTCTCATGTAGCGCAAGAAGTATTAGGTACAACTGATGTACAGTATGGCGATGATGTTATTAGTCTAGCGCCAGGTTGGACTCGTTTACACATGGTAGATGCAGTTAAAGAAGCTACAGGAGTGGACTTCTGGGCACCAATGACTAAAGAGGAAGCGCAAGCACATGCAAAAGAACATGGTGTTGAGATTAAAGACTCTATGGAAGTAGGGCATATTATTAATGAATTCTTCGAACAAAAAATAGAAGAATCATTAGTTCAACCTACATTTATCTACGGTCACCCAGTGGAAATCTCCCCATTAGCTAAGAAGAACCCTGAAGACGAGCGCTTCACGGATCGTTTTGAACTATTCATAGTGCGTCGTGAGCATGCGAATGCCTTCACTGAATTAAATGATCCAATCGATCAACGTGAACGCTTTGAAGCACAAATTGTTGAAAAAGAAGCAGGTAATGACGAAGCGCATGAAATGGACGATGACTTCATTGAAGCTCTAGAGTACGGTATGCCACCAACAGGTGGTTTAGGTATCGGTATCGATCGCTTAATTATGTTGTTAACGAATTCGCAAACAATACGTGACGTATTGTTATTCCCTACAATGCGTCCGCGTGATTAAATAATAAGGACGCCTTATAAAAAGACTCTAGTTTTAACTAGAGTCTTTTTATTTATGCTCTATTAGAATGATTAGCTTTTTATTTGAAAATCACTAAAAAGTTCATCACAATAGAAAATAAGCTATTTTTGTATACTCTTAATACTAATTAGTAAAGGAAATTTAACTTTTTTAAAAAAGTATTGCATTAACATTAATATAGTGGTATATTAATTGAGTTGCTAATTTAGCTAACAAAACGATTTGAAAATAACTTAAAAAAGTTATTGACACTGAGTGATGAGTTTGATAGAATATAAAAGTTGCTGATAAACAAGCAATGGTAACTAAGTTGAAACGACGATTTGAAAATAACTTAAAAAGTTGTTGACAACGAAATGTTATTACGATATAATCTTAAATGTCGCTAATGAAGTGGCGAACGTAATGAACCTTGAAAACTGAACAAGCAAGACGTTAATCAATAAATGTTTTTGGACATCAACTCTGTTGGTGGATCAAAACGAAATAGATATCATCTTCGGATGATACGCTAGCAAAGCTAATGAGCTTTCAAACTACTTTTATGGAGAGTTTGATCCT
>NZ_JBNNTI010000029.1:0-52868 GCF_050278625.1 Viridibacillus sp. NPDC096237
TGATATCTATTTTTTCGTTTTGACCCACCAACAGAGTTGGTGTCCAAAAACATTTATTGATTAACGTCTTGCTTGTTCAGTTTTCAAGGTTCATTATATTCACTACCTTATCAGTAGCTCACTTATTATATCAGTATAACTCTTCGTTGTCAACAACTATTTTAAAATTTCTTTTTAAGTTGTTCATCTGAATATAACAACGTTGCTCGTTCAGCAACTTTTATATCATAACAACTTAATAGATTGTTGTCAACACCTTTGTATAAAGTATTTTAACAAAGTGTTTAAGTTGTAATTTCATTGTCTCAGTGACAACGTTACTTAATATATCACCTTAAGTGATATGTTGCAATAGTTTTCTATTAAAAGTTTTATTAATTAGCAAAAGATTCTACAACTCTCTTTATATATAGAAGAAGCTCCCTACCATTTGGAGGGAGCTTCTTCTATATAATACTGTTTTATTTATCGTACCCAAATGAAGTAAGCAAGGAAAACAAAGAACAGTACATACATCAATGGATGAATTTCTTTCTTTCTACCTGCTAATAACATTGTAATCGGGTAGAAGATAAAACCTACTGCAATACCTGTTGCGATACTATAACCTAACGGCATCATGATCATTGTTAAGAATGCTGGCACTGCAATTTCGAATTTATTCCACTCGATTAGGCGTAATGATGAAACCATCAACACTCCAACAATCACTAGTGCTGGCGCAGTTACTGCTGATGTAATTACATCCAATAGCGGGAAGAAGAACATTGCTAGTAAGAATAGTACTGCTGTTACAACTGCCGAGAAACCTGAACGCGCTCCAGCAGCAACACCTGATGAAGATTCAACATAAGCAGTTGTTGTTGATGTACCGAACAAAGAACCGATTGTTGTTGCAATAGCATCTGCCATTAAAGCACGACCTGCACGTGGTAATTTATCATCTTTAACTAAACCTGCTTGGTTTGCTACTGCCATTAATGTTCCAGCTGTATCAAAGAAATCTACGAATAAAAATGTTAGTACTACGATTAAGAATTGAACATTGAATAATTCTTTGAATCCATTTGAGAATCCATCAAAAATAGGATCTAACGCTACCCCGAATGTTGTAGATACGTCAGGAATACTTGATACAACAGCAGTTGGTACATCAATTAAGTTAAAAATCATACCTACGATTGCTGTAATAATAATACCTAAGAAAATCGACCCTTTAATATTTCTAGCCATAAAGATGACTGTTATAACGATACCGAAAACTGCTAATAATGTTTCACCTTTAAATTCACCTAATGTAACAAGGGTAGCTGGATCAGAAACAATAATTTTTGCTCCTTTTAAACCAACAAATGTTACAAATAAACCGATACCTGCTGATACTGCATATTTTAATTGTGTTGGAATAGCATTAATAACTGTTTCACGAACACCTGTTAAAGATAAGATAATGAAAATAATACCTGAGAAGAATACACCAGTTAAACCTGTTTGCCATGGAATACCATATGTTATTACTACTGTATAAGCGAAGAATGCGTTAAGCCCCATACCTGGCGCTAATGCAATCGGAAACTTTGCGAAAACCCCCATCACCAATGAACCAGTCGCTGCTGCTAATGCTGTAGCTACAAACACAGCACCTTTATCCATACCAGCGTCCCCTAAAATCCCTGGGTTCACCGCCAAAATATACGCCATTGCTAAGAATGTTGTGATACCACCTATGATCTCGCGGCGGTAATTTGTTCCAAGTTCTTCAAATTGGAAATACTTTTTCATGATAATCCTCCGTATGTCGTCTCATACATTTTTGAGAATAAAAAAGACATGCAACTAGTTAAAAATAGTCGAATGTCTACGATTCTTGCTAAGTATTTATACTCACAAGTTAATAAAAGTATCGGCAAAGCCAATTCTTTTAATCGTAGTCAAGTTTTTTAAGGTAACTTGGTAGATACTCTCGGGCCATATTCCCGTGATTATACGACGACGTTATTTATTTATAGTAGTTAATATATCACTCTCGCTCATTACTTTCAATACTTTTCCGAACGTTTTTATATTTTTTTGTATTATAGTTCGTGTATAAGCCGCTTTATCCCTAATCACTTTATTATTACAATACATATTTCAGCAGTTTATTATGTGTTTATCTAGTGTATTATTGATAAAATGATACAAAGTGGATTGGAGAGGATTTATAACATGCCTAAAATAATAGAACCTTCGCAACATTATTTATCAACTATCGAAAATGAAGAGATAATACTAGAAGAAATTGAAGCGAACTCATTACTTAAAGGATGTCAAATTGATTGTCGGTTTGGTACTCGCCAATTAAACGAAGTTAAATTCGAGAACTGCGTGTTCCTTACAGAGGATTTCACTAAAATGGAATTTTTAGATGTCATTTTCTCAAAATGCGATTTATCAAATTGTAATTTCGCCGAATCCGTTTTTTATCGAGTCAAATTTGATACTTGCAAACTAATTGGTTCTAGCTTCTTCCGTACTCAGCTCAAAAATGTTGAATTACTCGATTGTCTTTTGAACTATGGCACATTTTCCGAATCGAAAATGAATGCAGTTGCATTTAAAGATGGCCAATTAAACGAAAGTACTTTACAAGATGTTAATTTAACTCAAGTAACGTTCCAAGGAATGGAACTAAACGCAGCTGACTTTTCTGATACAAATTTAAAAGGAATCGATTTATCTTCTTGTTATTTCGAACAAATCAATTTAGATCCAACATTAGCAAAGGGTTTATCTATTCGCCATGATCAAGCTACTGCTATCGTCGCTATTCTTGGCATTAATATTCAATAAAAACTTTAAAATAGCCGTACCTCCTTCGATTAGGAGGTACGGCTATTTTTTTCTTACACGACTCTATAATATTGCTTCGATTCAATCTCTTTTACCGAAACATGGAGCTTCCACAATTCAAATACAATTTGCAAAGCCTCTTCACTATCATCATTTTTAAGCGCCACATCTCTTGCCTTTAACAACGCATTTGCTTCAAGCGGTAAATCAGTTAATCCAGGTACCCATTTCTTAAATTGTTCCTTATATGGATTTCCGTCCTTAAAAAGATAACCCCGTTCACCGAGTTCTTCTTTTAATATTTTAGTGCTAAGTTCTTTTTTATATCTGAAAAGTTCATGACCTTCATGCCCAATTACAACTAAATCTTTGTGATCTACATAAATATAGCTAATATTATCTTTGTCATAACTCATATCAATTTTCCCAATTTTAAAAGCTAATGTATCTTCACTAATATAAATATTCAATATTTCATCATAAATGAGTAGAGTCAAAATTATGCTCGCGACTAATCCAAATGCCATCGTAGCAAAAATAACCCACCCCGCATTGAGACTAGCGACCAACTTAAACGGTCCTTGAAATGGAATCCACTCTAACTTACTTGCCCATTCTGATATTGGAGGCAAAAAATAACCTATTACTAAACCAATGAGCGGTAAAATCAACCAAAGAAATAATTTATCCCCTTTAGAAAAATTCAAATGCACGGTTGTATGATTCATACATTTACACTCCTATCACTTTATTACATCTGTAATTGTTTGCTTCCAAATAGCAGCCTCCTCTATTTTCATATCTAGCATTTTATAATTCAGAATGTTATCCAACATTAAAGCCAACACTCCAGCTTTTGCTTGAATATTATTTTCCTCCATTAAGCCAAACTCTGTAGCTTTCTGTAATACATGAACAAAGCCGTCAATAAAAATTTTCTGTACTTCTTTTATCTTTTGAATATAAGTCTCGTCTACTTCTTTAATACGATTTGCATACAAAGTATATTCACTTAATAAGTTCAACAAAACTTCCTGCTCCTGAATCTCATTTAAATACTTCATACCACCTGTATATAGTTGATCCATCAAATTATCTTTTGTCATATCTTCTACTTTAAAATAATTCTCAAATGAATAGTCTTCAAAAATATAAACAAAAACCTTTTTAATCAGTTCATCCTTCGATTCAACATAATAATAAAGAGACGGCTTTGTCATTCCCAACTCTTTCGCAATCATTGCAAAACTCGTTTTATGTATTCCATCTTTCGCGAATAGATAAATAGCCGTATCTATTACCCTTTGATAAGTTTCTTTACCTTTATTCACATCGCACCTCTTTTTACCTATCGTTAAGTAAATTAAATCATTAAATAAAGTAAGTTGTCAATCTGGTATCTCCCGATACTTATTTGATTATCTAACAATAAAACCAGTTATTGTTCTTAACTATAAACACGATTCTTAATAAAACTTTCCTCTTTTCAGCAACATTTACTTTAGTATCTCTAAACAGCTCAAATCTTATTAATTTTGAACATAAAAAAACTCCCTTCTTATTCGTAAATCACACGAATAGATGATGGCTTAGATGTATTATCATACAGTATACTACAAAATGTTGTTTAGAAGAATTTGGATACCTTATGTCTTCTAGGGCAAAAAAATAAGCATTCCCGAAAGAATGCTCTTTACCTTAATCTTGTTCGTAAATCGTATCAGCAATGTTGTTGGCGTGGTCGCCAATACGTTCAAGATTGCTAATAATATCCGCAAATACAATGCCTGCTGAACCCGAGCAAACACCTTCATTCAATCGGCGAATATGATGTTTACGTAAACTACGTTCCATTTCGTCAATACGTTCTTCTTGAGCTCTCACTTGTTGCGCCAACGACACATCACGTGCATCAAGCGCATGCATTGCTATTTTTACTGTTTCAATGACAAGCTCAAACATTCCTTCTAGCTCTTGCGTCGCTTCTTGACTAAGTTTTATGCGATTTGATTCTTTATAATCAATAAGCTCAATTAGGTTTTCTACATGATCACCAATACGTTCAATATCACGAATATTCTCAAGTAATGCATGATGGATATGAGAATTTACACCTGATAATGATTGTTTTGATAAGCTTACTAAATAATCCGTTGTTTTCTGATCGAGATTATTTATCGCCTCTTCTAATTGTGCCGCTGTACTTGCTTGCTTCACATCTAGCGTTTTTAAATAGTCCTTAGCTGCCGATAATCCTTGTACACCAAAATCTCCCATACGAATCACTTCCTGCTTTGCTTGTCCTAACGCAATACCTGGTGATTTTGTAATTAACGAGTAATCTAAATACTTCGGTTTATATTCAACAATAGTATCCTCACCCGGAATCAACTTGGTAACGACATAAGCCCATACTCCAATTAAGGGTAGTTGAATAAGCGTATTGACAACGTTGAACGTTCCATGCGCGAAGGCAATTTGCATTTTAGGTTCTAATCCTAATATACCAGAAATCCATTCAATATAATTCGTAAATAGCCCAAGCACGAGCAAGAAAATGATTGAACCAAAAACATTAAATAATACATGTGTTGCCGCTGCACGTCTTGCGGCAACAGAAGTCCCTAATGCTGCCAGTATCGCCGTAATCGTTGTCCCAATATTATCACCGAAAAGTACTGGCAACGCACCATGAAGAGTTATTAAGTTTTCTGCATACAAGCCCTGTAAAATACCAACTGTTGCAGAAGATGATTGTACAATTAGCGTAAATATTGTACCAACAATAACACCAAGTATCGGAGAATCACTCATATTTAATGTTAAATCAATAAAGGCCGGCCAATCACGTAATGGCTTCATACCACTCGACATCAACTCTAACCCGATAAATAAACCTGAAAAACCAAATAATACTTGACCAATATTTTGAATCTTACTTTTCTTAAAGAAAAATAACAGAACTGCCCCAAGTGCCATAATAGGATATGCATACTCCCCTACATTAATCCCAATGATAAAGGCTGTAACCGTCGTCCCGATATTTGCCCCCATAATGACACCAATCGCTTGTCGTAATGTCATAAAGCCTGCGCTGACTAAACCGACCGTGATAACGGTTGTCCCTGAGCTCGACTGGATAAGTACTGTGACAAAAATCCCCACTAAGACACCCATAAATGGATTTGTCGTAAAACGATCTAATAAATCTCTTAAACGGTCTCCGGCTGCTTTTTGCAGACCATCACCCATGTATTTAATTGCAAATAAAAAGAGTCCTAGACCTCCCAAGAATTGAAAAATCATTTCCTGCCAATTTAACTCCATACTGCCACTCCTTTATGTTTTATCACATTTATTATAAAAAATACTGACTTTCTGCGTTGACTTTTTACAGAGTTTTAACATGCTCTTTACACAGCATTTATAATTCAGTCGTAATTTCGACATATTTCTTAATATTTTTCTGATAAGCTAAAAGTTTATAGAATTTTTCATCTATTTTATAAAAATCCTTCCGTTGTCAATTATAGTTTTCCTTATTTTTTTCTACATATGCATTCACTACATCTTTAAATTCAATAGAGTCATGGAAACGCTCTGGTTTTAATGCCCACCAAAAATATTTATATTTGAATACAGAAAAATGAACTAACAAGAGATTAAGCTAAAAACTACACTCGTATGGTTTACTGCTTATTCGCACAAACATTAGAAAAAGCCAATAGTCTTTGTATGATTAAGTACAAATGTGCCAAACAAGTAGGCAATATAAAAAAAACAAAAACACAAGTTGAATTCTGTACGAAAAAAGAATTCGAAAAAGTATTTTCTACTTTTACTGAGAAGACAACTATGAACATTTTCAGATAGACTAGGTCATGAAGTATATTGGTATCAGACAAACAAAAAAGCTTGGAAAACCTACTAATGTAGGCTCTCCAAGCTTTAATATTATTATTCCCACTCGATAGTTGCTGGTGGCTTAGACGTAATGTCATACAGTACGCGATTGATGTGATCAACTTCGTTTACTAGACGTACTGAGATTTTTTCTAGGACATCCCAAGGGATACGTGCCCAGTCAGAAGTCATTCCGTCGATTGACGTTACAGCGCGGATACCAATTGCGTAATCGTACGTACGTTGGTCTCCCATAACACCTACGCTTTTTAGGTCAGGAAGCACTGTGAAGTATTGCCAAATGTCGCGATCAAGGCCATGGTTAGCGATTTCTTCACGTAAGATAGCATCTGATTCACGTACAATATTTAATTTTTCTTCTGTTACTTCGCCAAGTACACGGATTGCAAGACCTGGACCTGGGAATGGTTGACGCCATACGATTGCATCAGATAGTCCAAGCTCTGAACCTAGCGCACGTACTTCATCTTTGAATAATGTTTTTAATGGTTCGATAAGTTCGAACTGCATATCTTCAGGTAATCCACCTACGTTATGGTGAGATTTAATAGTTTGAGCAGTTGCTGTACCAGATTCAATAATATCAGTGTAAAGAGTTCCTTGTGCAAGGAAATCCATACCTTCTAATTTTGAAGCTTCTTCATCGAATACATAGATAAATTCGTTACCGATAATTTTACGTTTTTTCTCAGGATCAGAAACGCCAGCTAATTTACTCATGAAGCGTTCACGAGCATCAATTTTGATAACGTTCATGTTGAAACCTTCTGTGAAAGTCTTCATAACTTGTTCAACTTCACCTTTACGGTTTAAGTTGTGGTCAACGAACATACAAGTTAATTGGTCACCAATAGCTTTGTGGATAAGAACAGCAACAACTGATGAATCTACACCGCCAGAAAGTGCACAAAGAACTTTCTTGTCGCCAACTTGTTCGCGAATTTTTTGAATTTCAATTTCTACGAAGCTTTCCATTGACCAATCGCCTTTAGCGTTACATACGTCGAATACGAATTGACGTAATAAGTCATTTCCGTAAACTGAGTGACGTACTTCAGGGTGGAATTGAACTGCGTAGAATTTACGTTCAGCATTTGCCATTGCAGCGATTGGACATGAAGCGCTTGTTGCAATTGTTTCAAAGCCTTCTGGAGTTACAGTTACTAAATCACCGTGACTCATCCAAACAACTTGCTCTTTCGGTAATTCGCCGAATAAAGCATTGTCATTCAATACTTGAATTTCTGCTTTTCCATACTCACGGTGTGCAGCTTTTTCAACTTTCCCACCTAAAGCATGTGTCATTAATTGCATACCGTAACAAATCCCTAAAATAGGAAGACCTAAATTGAAGATTTCTTCATCGATATGGAATGCATTTTCATCATATACAGAGTTAGGACCACCAGAGAAAATAATTCCTGTAGCGTTCATTGCTTTTAATTCTTCTGCAGTAATAGTATGCGCATGCAATTCGCTGTAAACTCCGAATTCACGAATACGACGAGTAATTAGCTGATTATATTGGCTACCAAAGTCAAGAACGATAATCTTTTCTTGATCTTGTAAAATTGAACTAGCTGACAATGTTTCCACCTCTTCTAATATTAATAACTGTTTACCTACTCATTTTAACATTAATATACGCAAAGAACGCGTCTGAAATAATATCCTACGCGTCCTTATGCTCATCAAAAAAGGTGAATGCTAGCACACGGGTATCCGCGCTGTCATTCACCTTCATAGTCAAGTCATTTACGGTAACCTGGTAGAGACATCCGAACCTTATTTTCGAACATATATGAGGGTAATCAGTATATATAATTTTTCTCAATTTTACATGTTGTACCGCCTAAAATCAACTGCTTGTACGATTGATTAAATATTCCCAACTTTCTTTAATATCTAACCAATCTAATTGAGTATAATTATTACTATAAATTTGTTGCTCATATAAAGCAGTAATTTTACTCATATGTGACGTACCTAAGCGTTTATCTACATAACGAGCAAAGTCTTGCAATGTCTGCCCATTCCCTTTTTTCAGACCAGCATGCTCTAATTGCTTCAACAACTGATGAAAAGCATGGTCTATCGAAATATTTTCTGGCTTCTTCATACGATAATAACCAATCATTGCTTTAGGTATCCATTTTCTACGTAATAATACTGCAATTAAGGTAAGTATTATTAAAGTACCTATTATTGTTGCTATCATAATTGCAGATTTCTTGCTCATTACAGGTTCTTCTGTTTTTTCTTTTTGACCTTGTTTTTTCTCTTTTTCTTGTTTCTGTTTCTTTTCTTTTGGCTGTTCTTCTTTCTTCTTCTCAACTTCCTGTTGTTTTTGCTTTTCTTCTTTATCTTCTTTTTTATCTTCTTTTTTAGGATTGATTGGTGAAGGTTGTTGTTGGTTTTTTACATCATCTAATACATTATCAAAACCTTCAAAGCCTATTGTAGGTTCAAAAGACATCCAGCCTATTCCAGGTAAATATGCTTCTACCCATGAATGAGCGTTATTATTTGTAATGACAAATTCCTTCCGTTCACCAGCAACATTCTGTACTTCTTCACCTTCAGAAAAACCTTTTACCCAACGTGCAGGAATACCAATAGAACGCAACATAACAACCATTGAGCTTGAGAAGTTATCACAATAGCCCATTTTTGTATCGAACAAAAATTGATCAACATAATCGTCATTTTTCCCCGGAATCGCCACTTCGTCACGACTATAGACATAATTGTTATATTTAAAATAATCTACAATTGCATTTGCCTTACCGTATAAGCTCTTTTCATCTTTCGTAATGTCTTTTGTAAGGTTCCTCACTCGTTTTGGTAATGTTTTAGGTAATTGTAAATAAGTATTATAATCCTTCGATAATTTGTCTAAATCGTTTGGGCGTGTTTTCTTGAGGGACTGTAAACTATACTTTGGTGAACTATAGGTTATCGTATACGCTTCTAATGCAATTTCATATTCGTCCTTTAAAGGTCGAATTTTTTCCCCATCTATTTCTCGGTAGAAAGATACTCCTGATGCTACATTTCCAACTGACATCAAACCATATGGCTGCATGATAAATTTAAAATCCTTTTTCATTTCAATTTCCGCAGTAGTTTGATCTTTCTTACTTCCTGGCTTTATAGTGAGAGGAATGTTCTCATTTTGATTAAAAGCTTCAACATAAACGTCCCCTTTTTTACGTTCCCATCCTTTAGAGGTATAAATATCTTTTGTTTCTACTCTCCAATATTGTTTACTATCTGCTGTTGCATTAAAGACGATACGAGCATCCATTTTAAATGGACCACCTAACTTTTTATCATCCTCAACATAACCAATTCTCCCAATAGCAGAACTGCCTTTCCCCTGTTTTTCCATTAGTGCAGAAATTGATTTTGGTATAGTTATTATAGGGCCTTTTTTGGGCATCGCATACGCAAATATAGTGCTTGCAATAAGCATAACTGCTAATGGAACTAGAACAGCAATATATTTCATCCCTTTTCTCTCTACATCATTTGTCTCAAATAAATGATTAGCATATAAAGTGCCAAGTAAAAGTAGTCCTAAAAACATAACTCTTATAATCGCAAACTTAGTATTATAATCACTAAAAGTATCTAACAAAGCTAAAAAAATGATCGTTACGAATAGGAAATGGATAATAGTATGCTTCACCGTTACCCAATAGTGAATCAGATAAATTGTCATCCAAAGTAAGATAAAGAATAAGATACTTCGGAACGAATTCGTCACACCATTCCAATCGCTTTGCATCAACGCTAACCAACTATTTTGAATTTCACTACTTAATGTTAGTACACTCTCAATTGAAAATACTTTCGTACCTGTATATACGTACATTAAAAACCATAGTACATAGGCAAATTTAATAATAGCCGATAGCCAACCATTTAAATGGACTATATTCGCCAGTAGACAGATAGCTACGAATAATAAGAATAAGTTTAGATGACCTGTATTAGTCAAAACAACAACAGGCAGAAGCCATTCTCTTAACATGAAGAAGATCACTATATAAAGTGCCACTAATCCAATCATTCTCTTAATAGGGTGATTTGTCATTTCAATCCCCCCATAAAGGCTTCTGTAAATTGTTCCTTACCAATCGTAATAACTCTTATACCACGTATGCGAGCCAATTTTTCCATAGCCTGTTCCTGGGTAGACGTGGCTTGTCCTTTACTTCGTATAACAAAACAAAGACAGGCACGAGATGACATTGTAGCCTTTGTTAAAATATCAAGCCACTCGGTTGTAAGCTTACTTGTTACAAAAAGAAGTTGAGCTGCATTCGCTAACGTACGATCTTGTCCATACAAACGATTGACTGAATCTACTAAATCATCTTGTACACTCGCCAAATGGAACATTGCTTGTTGCAATTGGCTTTCTGTTTGAACTGCTTCAAAATATATGCGCTCTCTACCCGCGGATAAAAATGCCATCGTTATTTGCTGACGAACACTCGCATTCAAAATAGAGGCAACAAATTCAACCTGATCTTCAAATAATGCTGATGGCGTACAATCTAGCACTAGGCATAAATCTTGTGATTGTTGATCTTCAAATTCTTTCGAACGAAGCTCTCCCGTTTTCGCAAATGTCTTCCAGTGTACCCAAGACATGCGATCTCCTGCTTGATACTCGCGCAACCCTGACACCATCGTTGTATCTCGTACAATTGCGGAAGATACCGGTCCATTTCCCGTTTGCTTGCTCATATTAAGTGGTCTAAAAATCATTTTAGTCACATTCGGATACACTACGACAGTACGCTTTGCGGAAATGAATTGCGTTTTTTTATTCCAACCAAAGAAATCGCTTACTGTTATTTCAACACCATGTAAATAATGTTCCCCGCGCGGTATTTCTTCAACTTCATATGTCCACTTAACTTGCTTTTTAAATCCAATTATCAGTAACCTTTGCATTGGTTTCGTCGTTGCATTTACCAATACTTCACTTGGCATCGCTTCACGAATTACTGCATATACAATAGGCCATCTATTATTGCGCCTTAGAGTCATTGTCATCTTCAATGAATCACCATTTCTCATATTTTCCTGTTCAATACTGCGCTCTACCTTCATTTTTTTTAAAGGTGTAAAAACCAACAACAATGAATACATTGAGAAAGGAAGTAACATGAAAAAGATAAACCAAATTACAAAACCGCCTTCTATGAAGCCAAATGCTAGTGTAGTAAGCAGTAGCAAAACGACTAGCATCAGGCGCATAATTCTTCCCGAAACGTATCGTAATCTACTTATTGTCATTGATTTGCAGACCTTTTAATGGGCACAACTGTATTAATTAAAATGCGTCCAATAATTTCTTCTGGTGAAACACCGTCATAACGCGCTTCAGGACGTAGCATTATACGATGTGAGAATACAAATGGTGCTAAAAACTGTACATCATCCGGTGTGACAAAGCTGCGACCTCGTAGTAATGCATAAGCTTGTGCGGCTTTCATTAGTGCAATAGAGCCTCGTGGACTAACTCCCAAATACACATATTGGTTTTCTCTCGTTGCACGAGATAAATCTACAATATAACCTTTCACTACTTCATCAACAAACACATCTTTCACTTGTTGCTGCAAAGTGATTAACTCTTCTAAGGTAATGACAGATGTTAATAAATCGATTGGCTTACCTCGTTCAGCACGTCGCAGTACTTCAATTTCATCATCATAAGATGGGTATCCCATTTTCATCTTCAACAAAAATCGATCGAGTTGTGCTTCTGGCAACGGATAAGTGCCCTCATACTCAATCGGATTTTGTGTTGCCATTACAAAAAAAGGTTTTGGGATACTATAAGTTTCGCCATCAATCGTTACAGCAGCCTCTTCCATGCCTTCAAGTAAAGCAGCCTGCGTCTTCGGAGATGTACGATTAATTTCATCAGCCAATACGATATTGCCCATGATTGGCCCCGGTCGAAAATGGAATTCCATATCTTTTGGGTTATAAATAGATACACCTAAAACATCAGAAGGCAATAAATCCGGTGTAAATTGAATACGCTTAAATTGTGCTCCTACTGATTTTGCTAAAGCACGCACCATCATCGTTTTACCAACACCAGGTACATCTTCTAGTAAAACATGCCCTTGAGCAAGCAATGATACTACACTCAATTCTGCTATATGCTTTTTACCTATCATAACTTTTTCAATATTACGTACGACCTCTTGAAGCTTTTCTTGTGTTTCCATCAATTGAACCTCCACTTTACAAAGTCTATTATTTTTAGCCATTAGACAATAAGTAAGTCTTATGAACTGAAATGTTTTATACAATTGGACTTATTATACCATGGACATGTACTCTCTTTCGTTTACAACCCTTTTACAAAATTTAAAAGCATGACTATAATAAGCCATGCTTTCATTAGTATTACACTTATCTTCGATTTGCTAACCCTACTTTCTTTATAAACATTTCCTCTAAATGATTGTATTTTGCTTCTTTTAAAACTTTATGAATGGAACCTTGCATTAGCACCTTCCCCTCATGTAGCAACAGCACATCTTCCGCTAGCTCTTCAGCAAAGGACAATAAATGAGTGGAGAACAATATTGTTTTACCCAATTGTTTTTGCTCTTGTAAAATTATTTTCAACTCTGCAATCCATAGTAAATCTAGTCCATTTGTTGGCTCATCTAAGATAATTAACCGCTCATCACCAAGCAGACTCTGAGCTAAATTTAAACGTTGGCGCATCCCCTTTGAAAATTGACTTACTCTTTGTTTACGAAATTCCCACAAACCAACACGCTTCAACACTTTTTCACGTTCACCTACCGACACCTTTTTCAGCCCGGCTAATAACTGCAAGATTTCTTCTGCTGTAAGTGCAGATGGAAAATTAATATCATCTGGCATATAACTAATCGAACGTTCGCCTGAGAAAAAAATTTCCCCGCTCGATTGCTGTTCTTGGCCAATCAATAGTCGAATAAGCGTACTTTTCCCTGCCCCATTACCACCAGCAAGTGCAATAATCCGACCTTCATTTAAAGAAAAGGATACATCTTGCAATCCTTGATGCTCGGAATATTTCTTCACAAGTTCTTTTCCTTCAACAATCACACTTGACGCCCCCTTCTATTCAAGAAAAATTGAGCAAGCACTAATGGTGAGGCAATCCAGAACATAGTTACAACAGCATACACGATAAATCCTGACACTGAACTATAGAAGTTCGTAAAGCTATAAAATGATGGCCCTAAAACAGACGATTGACCTGAGAATATAAAATAGCCGAAGCGAATCCACTCAGCAGGATTTAA
Source organism: Viridibacillus sp. NPDC096237 (assembly GCF_050278625.1). Classification (NCBI taxonomy): domain Bacteria; kingdom Bacillati; phylum Bacillota; class Bacilli; order Caryophanales; family Caryophanaceae; genus Viridibacillus; species Viridibacillus sp. NPDC096237. The sequence goes on from NZ_JBNNTI010000029.1 coordinate 14,094, forward strand.
ATGAATCATAACAATCGTTAACTTTTGCAATATATGCCCTGCAACAAGAGTCCCTACAGCCATTAACACGTAGGATAGTAACAATAATGCAAAAGCCCAGACAACCAATGACAACGCCAATGCATGCAAGCGACTTTTCGCCATGACACCACAAAGTACCGCAAGCGCCGCGAAAATAAACACCGTCATAAAAGCTACACCTACAAAAACAGGAGGTAAACCCAATTGCCCTGCAAATCCACTCATTGTTAATACAACACTAAATGCTAATATCAAAATCATAAAGAAAGATAATAGTAATGCCACATATTTACCAACAATGTATTGTGCCACTGTCATCGGATACGTTTTTAACAGTGAGAACCAGCCAGACTCTAGATCACTAGCTACCCCCATACTACCAATTGTTAATATAAACAAAGGCAATAGTAACAATAGTAAATTTAAATAACTTGCCGTTTGTCTCGTAAAACTTTCTACATCTGGTAGAGCAATTTGCTGAATCAATGAAATTGCTGCGAAAATCAGTACAAATAAAGCGGCAACTAACTGCATCCAACGACTTCTTAGCATTTGCTTCCACTCAAGCCTTATAAATAGCGCATTCATCACTTATGAACTCCCCACTTAAAATCTTCTAAATCATTGAACCTTAGTAGAGTGCCACCCTTGTTCTTAGTTGTCCAATCTTTTGCCACCGCTTCAGATTTAAATGCGATAACCCCATAAGACATCGGCGTCCAGATTTCTTTATCATAGACATAGTTAGCTGATTTCACATCGACCCAGTTCTTACCACCTTCATCTTTGATAAAAGCTTTGCCTAAATCGCCATCGTCCATCTCCTTCATATACTCAATTAAGCAACCTAAGTCATCAAACATTTTATAATCGCCATTTGCCAACGCAATTTGCCCTGCATAATCCTCGTGTACAATACTCATATTGCAAACTTCACATACATCCGTTTCACTGACGATTTCTTTAGGTTTATATTCTTTATCAGTACATGCTTGTAGTATGGCGACCACCATCACCACTAATATTATCAATTTCACTTTCAAATCGTCACTTCCCTTCTCCATAGCCATAATCCACATAATATAATTGCAACGCCCATTACAATTCGCCCTATATTCTGTTTACGAGGTTGCTCTACACTTTGCAAACTCATCATCCTCGGTTTTTTGTCGACTAATTGATCTGTTTCTATCTTATTCGTTTGTTTATCTATTTCATTTAATAAAACGACACTTGGTGATTCGATAAAATATTGATAAACCGGCTGTCTGACCATCCATTGACCGAAACTCTGCAACGCTACATAAGAACGATCTCCAATACCATCACCATCTACATCAATACCATCATAATCATCGTAATAATTATGTTGAACCGTCGTTTCCGAACCATCTGAACGTAAATTGACGATATTGCCAATAAAATCATTTTCGATGACGCTATTATCAGTATTAGAACGAATAAGTTCAACAGCATTTTGATTCATCTGAAATCTATTTTCTTTCAAAGTAGATTGTTGTAGCTTTTGCGCTGAAATAGCCGTTCTATTATTCCGAAAAATATTACCTTTAACATCAATATTTTGTGCATCAAACAATACAACACCAAAACCATTCAAACCGTTTTGCTCGTTTATTTCATTACGCTGCAAATCAGTCTGTTTTGTCATCATCAGCATTATACCTGTAACATTTTTATTGAATGTATTTTCAATAGCTTTGGCACCTTCCGTATACATAAAATGAATGCCATAGCGACTATTACTTACTATGTTGTTTTGTAACTCAATTTGCGAGACGTTTTCAATATAAACGCCATCTTGTACTTGATTAATTTTGAGACCATTCATCTGTAGTCGCTTGCTATTAAAAATCGTTACACCATTACCTTTTTTGGAATAATGTCCCTCTACCCCTTGAATTTCTGTCTTAGCAACCTTGGCACCCTCTGCATAGTAAAACTGGATACCACTATAAATTGATGTTAACTTTAATCCACTCAAATATAAACGTTTTACCTTCTTTACAGAGATACCAGTTTCTGCCGTTTTTAGCTGGAGATTTTCAAGTTTCACATCATTAGTATTTTCGATTCTTAGCAATGTTTCTTTTGTAGTTCCTTGCAAAATCGTATGTTCTGAACCAATTATTTTAATAGGTTTATTTATTAGAAAAGAGCCTTTATAGATACCATCCTGAAGATGTAGCTCACCTCCAGCTGGTGTAGCGTCGATTAAGTACTGTAAGTCTATCGTTTCGGCTTTCGTAGGGAGTGCTACTAACAGAAACAATGCACTTACTAAAAGCCACTTTTTCACCAAGAATCATCCACCTCCATTGAAACGACAAAAAGGCTAGAGGTTTCCCTAGCCTTTGACGTATTATTAATGGTTATGTTTATCGGAATCCGACTTAGATTTATCATGTCCGTGAGAACCCATATCCATATTACTTTCAGAATCCTTATTTTTCATTTTTTCCATTCTCTTTTTATAACGCACGTGTGCTATTTCATCAATTACTGATACATCAACAACCTTTGCACCTTTGTTATCAGCGATAAACGCATCAGCACCTTCTTGATCTTTAAAGAAAGCAAAACCATAACTCATCGGTGTTTTTATATCTCCTTGGACGATGACAGCGTCATCTAATTTCAACCAATCTTTTGATGTAAAATCTCGTACGAATTTATCCATCTTAGCGCCATCTACGCGCTCTTGGTTTAACATACAACCAATGTCATCATAAAATGCAGTTGCACCGTCTTTTTTTATACCTTGCACACTAAATGCACCGAATTCATGTGTTGCTTCATATACTTTCATATTGCAGTATTCACAAAGCGAATCTTCAGTTGGTTCTTTCAAACGCTTGTCTACTGCATTACTTGCTGTGACCGTAATTTCTTTGTCACTTGTTTCTGTTTCTACAGCTTCTTTCTGTTTCCCTGAATCTGAATTAGATTCCTTGTCATTCTGTCCACATGCAGTCAACACTGCAACAACCAATAATAATAATAACCATGATAGCTTTTTCACTTAACTCTCTCCCTTCAATATACCTATAACTATATCTAACAAATGTGATAAAAGATGAAAGTTACTGTGAAAAATCCGTAGAATAAGTGTGACAATTTTAATACAATTGTTCATATTTTGGAGAATTTATCAAATAAAAAAACCGAATGCATACTCAGGCATTCGGCTCATTCAATCTATTCAATTACTTCCAAAAATCATCATAAACCGTAATCGGTAAATGGCGTTTATGTTGTGAACGTAAATAATGTTCTTCTAATACTTTACGTGCATCTTCAGGAATTTCTTTACCTTCCAAATAATCATCAATTTGGTCATATGTTACACCTAGTGCAACCTCATCAGGTAATGACGGACGGTCTTCTTCTAAATCCGCTGTTGGTGTTTTTTCGTACAGATGTTTTGGGCATTCAAGCTCTGCAAGTAACGCTCTACCTTGGCGCTTGTTTAAACGGAATATTGGTACAACATCCGCTCCACCATCACCAAATTTAGTGTAAAATCCTGTTATGGCTTCTGCAGCATGATCTGTCCCTATGACAATACCAGCATTTGTTGCAGCAATTGCAAATTGAACTTTCATACGTTCGCGTGCTTTTTCATTCCCTTTTACAAAATCAGAAAGTACTACTCCCGCATCAGCCAATGCTTGTACACCAGCATCTACAGCTGCTTTAACATTCACAGTAAAAACTTTTGTCGGTTGGATAAAATCAATCGCGTCCTGGCAATCCTGTTCATCAGCTTGTACTCCGTATGGAAGACGCACTGCCCAAAAAGAGTATTGCTCTTTACCTACTTGTGCATTCAGTTCATCTACAGCAATTTGTGCCAATTTACCACTCAAAGTGGAATCCTGACCACCAGATATACCTAATATAAAACCTTTTACGAAAGAGTGCTTAAGTGCGTAGGCTTTTAGGAAATCTACTGAACGACGAATTTCTTGTTGTACATCAATTATTGGTAACACTCGTAGCTCTTCAATAATTTGTTGTTGTAAATTTGCCATACTACTTATCTCCTTAACCAAGCTCTATTTCTTCGACCATATCTTTAACCTCTTGAATGTTTCGCATTTTATTATCCCAGCATTTTTGGCTTAAATCTACTGGGTATTCCTCTGGATTTAAAGAACGCTTATATTCATCCCATAGTAAGTCTAGATTATTGCTTGCATATTCACGCATTTCTTGGACAGATGGACTTTCGTAAATTACTTGTCCATCTTCTACTACTTTCGTGTGTAAATTTTTAGCTTCAAAATTAGTGACGAATTTGGAGATGAATGTATGAACCGGATGGAACATTTTAATACGTTCCTCCAATTGCGGCTCTTCATCAACCATCGTAATGTAATCACCTTCTGCTTTACCGTTCTCTCTATCGATGATACGGTATAATTTTTTCATCCCAGGCGTAGACACTTTTTCAGCGTTAGCAGAAATTTTAATAGTATCTTCCATTTGTCCATTGTCTTTTTCAATGGATACTATTTTGTACACAGCACCTAAAGCGGGTTGATCATATGCCGTAATTAATTTTGTACCGATTCCCCATATATCAACCATTGCATTTTGAGCTTTTAAATTCAATATTGTATATTCATCTAAATCATTTGATACAACGATTTTGACATTCGGGAATCCAGCGTCATCTAACATTTTACGTGCCGCTTTTGATAAAAAGGCAATATCACCACTATCTAAACGGATACCTAAAAAGTTAATTTTATCACCAAGTTCTTTTGCTACTTTGATAGCAGTTGGAACTCCTGATTTTAATGTATTATACGTATCAACTAAAAATACACAGTCTTTATGACGTCTTGCATAAGCATGAAATGCCTCGTAATCGTTTTTATAAGCTTGAACAAGTGAGTGAGCATGTGTACCTGCAACTGGCAAATTAAATAACTTACCTGCACGCACGTTACTTGTCGATTCCAATCCACCTATAATTGCTGCACGTGTACCCCAAATGGCTGCATCCATCTCTTGCGCACGGCGTGTACCAAATTCCATAACCACATCATCTTTTACAATTTGCTTAATACGGCTAGCTTTTGTTGCAATCAATGTTTGGTAATTAACAATGTTCAGGAGAGCAGTTTCAACTAATTGTGCTTCTACTAAAGGTGCCTCAATTCGAACAATAGGTTCATTGCCAAAGACTAATTCACCTTCTACCATCGAAAACACATCTCCGGTAAAACGGATATCACTTAAATACTCAATGAAATCTTCGCTATAACCTAAATCATTTTGCAAGTACGCTAAATCACTTTCACTAAAACGGAAATCACGTAAATAGTCCAGCATTCTTTCTAGACCAGCAAAAATTGCAAAACCGTTACCAAATGGTAATTTTCTAAAATACAGCTCAAACACTGATTTTCTATTATGTATACCATCTGCCCAATAAGATTCTGCCATGTTGATCTGATATAAGTCTGTATGCAGCGCTAAGCTATCATCTGGATATTTCGATTTCATACTTAGTCCCTTCTTCCACCATCGTAATTAGTCATAGTATACACTATTTACCTTCAAACATGTTTTGAAAACGCTATTCTATCTCGGGAACCTTATATTTTTTCATTAATTCCACTGCAAATTTCTCAATTTTCTTAGTAATCCATAAATTATTAGTTTGAACAATAGTTTTAAAGGTGTTAACATTGTTTTTAAATCGAACAATCCCGTATACTTCCAGTAATGTGTATTGAAAGTATCTAGATAGTCATCGTGAATTGCTATATTAAGGAATGAGTCACGTAATTTTTTTGATGATGCGCATTATTACGATTTAAATCATCTGAAAATGTAAAGACTATTAGAGACCTATTTTTATAAGCCATCGGGTATTTTTTGAATTTGTCTCATTAGTCATTTTAAATCGGAGGATTTTATGCAATGAAAAATTATGAATTACATGTCGCAGGTTTAAAGCGCCATTTGCCCATTATTCAAATTAAAGAAAATCTATCCATTGCTAGCTTTGTTTTATCAGGTGATATAGAAATGGTAGATGCAGCAGCTACTGCCCTTGCCCAAAAGCTACCTGATGTAGATCTACTCATTACGACAGAAGCAAAAGGAATTCCTTTAGTGTATGAGCTTTCAAAGCGGTTAAAATTACCACGTTATGTCGTAGCGCGTAAATCAGTAAAACCCTATATGCTAGAACCACTTATCCATGAAGTGAAATCAATTAAGACAAAAGAAAGACAAATCTTATGTCTAGATTTCCAAGACTCAGCTTTTATAAAATATAAACGAGTTGCAATCATTGACGATGTTATTAACACATGCGAATCTATCAAGATCTTAGAAGAGCTTGTGAAAAAAGCCGGTGGTCGAGTTATTGCAAAAGCTGCTATTTTAGCAGAAGGCGATGCTACTCAACGAAGTGACATTATTTTCTTAGAGGAATTGCCGCTCTTTCCTCATCCCTTATAATTTTTAAATCCGTAGGCCAATTCAATCATTTTTGAATTGGCTTTTTATTTTATCAAATAAAATAAGCGCTAATAAAATATTCGATTTTCATATTAAATTAAATAAGAATTTCACATATTAATTAATGACATATTATTTTTCGAAACAATTTAAAACAGACTGAGATTATTCAGTTATGTGAACTATAAATGCATGCAAAATGATGTAAGCACTCCGCAGGTATTATTATTCTATTTTATTAATACTATTTATATAGGAAGAAACTCAATTTTTTTGCATCAAATTGGTAATATTTTTTACATTCTTATTTTTCATACATTTTATTGTTCTAATGCAAGTAGCGCCACTTTCATAGGAATACCGCTACGGAAACCGGTAAGCTTGCCATCTTTCCCGATAACACGATGACATGGTACGATTATCAAAATTGGATTTGCACCAATTGCGGTACCTACAGCTCGAACTGCCTTTGGATTTTTAATTTGATTGGCGATTGCTGAATATGTTGTTGTTTGGCCATAAGGAATTCCCTGTAATGCTTGCCAAACAGATCGTTGAAACTCTGTGCCACCTATATCAAGAGACATCGTAAATTCCTTATTCTCACCTTTTAAATAATCTATCAACTCTTTTTTATAAGCCTCTAACTTTTCATCTGCCTCTATTAAGCTATACTTTTTAAACCTTTTTGCAGTTATAGTCTTTAACTCATCTATACTAATGCCTACATAACTAAGTCCATGGTTAGTAGCAGCTATATAAATTTCCCAATCTTCATATTGAAAAGATGCCCAATATATTTCTTTTATCATGCTAGCATTGCTCCTTTTTCTTCGACAATTGAGTTTTTATCATATGCGTAAGAGCTTTCCTTTGTTCTTTAGTTGGACGTAGTATATCATTTCTCCTCATCACATCAGCCCTTACTTTTTAGTGTAATTATAATATACCCAATATTTCTAGATTAAAGGACAAATTGGGTATATAAAAGAGCAACATATCGAAAATCTAATACGAGGCCGACAAATAAAGGGATTTAAGATTACGCAAAGCGCTGTTCGGAATGAGAATCATATATTCAACTTTCTATTTATGACGTTTATTATATTAATAAATACCCACCGGAACTAATATAGATGATTACTCTAGAACTATGGTACATTTATAGTAAAAACTTTTATTCAGGAGGCTTACAAATGGATAATGTATATGAGCCAGCTATACATTTTAGCCACGTCAATTTCCAAACTGGTGATACTAAAATAATTAAAGACGTTACCGGCTCTTTCCCTAGAGGAAAAATCACAACACTCGTTGGCCCATCTGGTGCAGGCAAAACTACTTTACTAAAAATGTGTAATGGCTTAATCTCACCTACTGCAGGTGAAATTTTTATTCATAACGAACTCATTACTACTTATGATCCGATTGATTTACGCAGAAATGTTGGGATGGCTTTGCAAGCTGCGCCTATGATTAAAGGCACAGTTTTTGAAAATTTAGAGCTTCCGTTAGCATTACAAAATAAGGAACTACTTGAAGAAAACGCTATCTCATATTTAGAAGATGTGGGTCTGGAACGTTCTTTTTTACATAAAGATGCAGATGAATTATCAGGAGGGCAACGTCAAAAAGTATCAATTGCTAGAACCCTCGTCAATCAATCAGAAATATTGTTATTAGATGAAATTACCTCTGCACTCGACCGTGCGTCAGTCAAGGAAATCGAAGATCTAATCGTTAAAATCAACAAAAAATATAACGTTACGATGATTTGGATTACACATAACCTCGATCAAGCATTAAAAATTGGTCACTTTGCTTGGGTTTTAATGAAAGGTGAACTTATTGAGACCGGTGAAAGTAAGCTATTAGAAGATCCTCAAAATGAGCTTGTAAGGCGCTTTGTACAAGGGGTGATTAAATGAGCTATTTAGCGTTATCCTTAACATTAATTTTTGTACTGATTCCTTTATTTTTATCAAAAACTTTAAAACTCGGATTAGAAAAAGATACATTTATTGCAACGATACGCTCCATTATTCAATTGCTTGCTATCGGCTATGTATTAAAATTTGTTTTTGATTCCAATCATTTTATCTATATATTCTTAATGATTGCTTTGATGATTGGAACTGCTACATTAAATGCGCGTAAAAAAGGGAAGTCCATTGACGGAATTACATGGAAAATCGCCGTCACGTTACTAACTGTTGAAACATTGACGCAAGCCATTTTACTAGGCTTTCAAATAGTACCTGCAACTGCACAATATATTATTCCAATTAGCGGTATGATAATAGGAAACTCCATGGTATTATCTATTTTATTTTTAAATCGTTTCACAGCTGAAATGCACGCTCATCGTGATCAAGTAGAGCTTATTTTATCATTAGGTGGTACACCAAAACAGGCCATTCATCAACAATTAATTAATGCCATTAAAGCAAGTATGATTCCAACAATAGAGAGTCAAAAAACTATTGGACTTGTCCAGCTACCAGGCATGATGAGTGGTCAAATCATCGCTGGTGCTGATCCTATTCAGGCAGTACAATTTCAATTACTAATTGTTTTCATCCTGCTTACAACAGCAGCTGTATCGAGCATTTTCCTTGGATTTTTGTCTTATCCAACGTTATTTAATAATCGTATGCAAATGTTAAAAGGAAAATTTTAATTAAAAAGCTTCTTCTCTATACATCCTAGAGAAGAAGCTTTTTTGGCATAATAATTGTACTGGGAAGCTATATATTTATTTAGTATGTTTATCGTAAAAAGCGATGAAGTTGTCTACTACTGTATCAAGGAACGCAATTGTTCTTTCATCTGTTAATACACCAGCTTCGTCTAATTTCGTGTGGACTGCTCCAATATATACTTCATTACCTGGTAGTAATACTGGTCCTAAAGCTGGATTGGATAGAATTTCACGTAGATGAATTTGTGCTCGTACACTGCCTATTCCAGGTGCATTAAAAAATGCAATTGACTGGTTATCACGTGGTGGTGACTACACAATCAAAGATAAACCGGGGTTCATTGTAGGTTCATCAATGGGTGTATTAGGGATTTTAAAATTTTGTAACAAGTAAAGCATATACCCCTAAAATGGAAAGTTCCAACAATTTAACTATATTACTAAAAATACCTCAATAGGAAGAAAACACTAATAAAAAACATGAGATTTATAAACCTCACATTTCTTTTTTAATATGGTTCTGCATCATGCCCCTTTTCAACCGCCTTATCAGGTGCTTTATCTCCATCAATATTCGCTAGCGGTTTGTGCGTAGACAAGTGCTTTTTCGAATTTTGTAGCCCTTCTTTTAATCTACGTCCGTAGTCTTCATCAGCATCCTCTGCCAATGCAATCATTGCCTTTTGAATCTTTTCATCACAACTTGATAAATCACCGATAAGGTTTTCTAGAAGCTCATCTTTTTCCCAGTCCTCAAAATTGCGATACGTTTCTCCTGCTTGTTTTGTATTACTTTGTCGATCAATGGATTCGTGTACAAGATTACCTTCAATAAATGGAGTATACTCTTTTGCATTTTGCTTAGCTTCATGCAAGCCGCCAAGCATGGATGGCTCATAGTTAACATGCGGATTCTGTCCTGAAGCTAAATCTCGCTTATACAACATTTTACCACCATTTTGGTTTGTAGCTACGCGTTTCTTTGGTGCATTAATTGGGAGTTGTAAATAGTTTGCTCCGACACGATGGCGCTGTGTATCGGAATAAGAAAATGTTCTGCCTTGTAACATTTTATCATCAGAGAAATCGAGGCCATCGACTAATACGCCCGTTCCGAATGATACTTGCTCAACTTCCGCAAAGAAATCTTCAGGATTTTTATCTAACACCATTCTTCCTACAGGATGCCAAGGGAATTGATCTTTAGGCCATAGTTTCGTATCGTCTAATGGATCAAAATCGAGTTCTGGATGTTCTCCATCAGACATGATCTGAACATTTAATTCCCACTCAGGATAATCGCCATTTTCAATCGCATCATATAGATCCTGTGTTGCATGGTTAAAATTCTTAGCTTGTATTTCTTCAGCTTCTTCTTGCGTCAAATTCTTTATTCCTTGTTTTGGTTCCCAATGATATTTGACCAAAACAGCTTCTCCATCACTATTTACCCATTTATACGTATTCACTCCAGATCCTTGCATCATTCGATAATTAGCAGGGATTCCCCATGGTGAATAGATAAAAGTGACCATATGGAATGTTTCTGGTGAGCTTGCACAAAAATCAAAAAAGCGCTCAACATCTTGTATATTAGTAATTGGATCCGGCTTAAATGCATGAATCATATCTGGAAATTTCATAGCATCGCGAATAAAGAAAATTTTAATATTATTCCCTACTAGATCCCAGTTACCATCTTCGGTATAAAATTTCACTGCAAACCCTCGAGGATCTCGCAAAGTTTCAGGTGAATGATTACCATGAATTACAGTTGAGAATCGAACAAAAACGGGCGTTTGCTTTCCCTTGTCCTGGAAAACTTTCGCTCTTGTATATTTTGAAACAGGATCATTACCTACTGTTCCAAACGTTTCAAAATAGCCATGTGCTCCAGCACCACGAGCATGTACTACACGTTCTGGTGTACGCTCCCTATCAAAATGACTCATCTTCTCTAAGAAATCATAATTTTCTAAGGTAGCCGGTCCACGATTACTAACCGTTCTCAAATTTTGATTGTTCGTAATTGGATGCCCTTGTCTATTGGTAAGAGTGTCTTCCTCTTCAATATGATTATCATTATGCGTCATAAAATAGCCTCCTTGAGTATCTTCTCAATCTATTTTGTCCTGTATTTTGTGGAATTAAACATATGCGGGGGTTTCTTAATCTCTTATTTGATTTACAAGTTACTCGAGCTCATTTGGACTACTCGCTCTTTCATTTAACTCACTCGGGCTCAATTAACCTATTCGCTCTTTCTTTTAACTCACTCGGGCTCTCATTTAGTCTACTCGCTCTTTCTTTTAACTCACTCGGGCTCATTTAACCTACTCGCTCTTTCTTTTAACTCACTCGGGCTCTCATTTAACCTACTCGCTCTTTCTTTTAACTCACTCGGGCTCTCATTTAACCTACTCGCTCTTTCTTTTAACTCACTCGGGCTCATTTAACCTACTCGCTCTTTCTTTTAACTCACTCGGGCTCTCATTTAACCTATTCGCTCTTTCTTTTAACTCACTCGGGCTCATTTAACCTACTCGCTCTTCCTTTAAACGCATTCGGGCTCTTATGCAACCTCTTCAACTCTCCTATCCCCACAATTTTTCCAACAAAAAAAGCACCTCACAAGGAGATGCTAATAAAATTAAAATATAGAAATCACTTAGCCAAGCCATTTTCACAGCTCTATTTATTCCATCCTTTTTCCTTAAAACGAGCGATTGCTTCAATTCGATTGCTTACTTCTAGTTTGTCTAAGATTGTTGAAATATAGTTTCGCACGGTACCGGGCGAAAGAAAAAGCTCCCCCGCTATTTCCTTCGTCGTTTTACCCTCCGCTACTAGCTCAAGTACTTCGCTTTCGCGTTCTGTGAGCGGATTTTCAATGGCCTCTTCATAGACAATATCGATTAACTCTGGTGCATATAAGCGTCTGCCTTCCATAATTACACGGATAGAATTTACAAGTTCTTCTATGGGGCTGTCTTTTAATAGATAACCACGCACGCCAGCTTTACGTGCACGCTCAAAATATCCAGGACGAGCAAAAGTTGTTAGGATGATAATCTTACAAGGATGATTTTGTAATTCTTCAGCGGCATCTAATCCGGTTTTCAAGGGCATTTCAATATCCATAATACAAATATCAGGATTATGCTCCTCGACAAGCGCGACAGCTTCTGCGCCATTTTTGCCAATGCCGACTACTTCCATATCATCTTCCATATTGAGTAAAGATTTCATAGCACCTAGAAGCATACCTTGGTCTTCAGCTATGACGATTTTAATCATGTTGGTCACTTCCCTTTTGATGTGTGATGACGACTGGTACAGTAATATTAAGCACTGTGCCATTTTGTTCAGTAATTTGCAGATTGCCGTTGACGAACTCTAATCGTTCTCGCATACCATTCAGGCCATTACCTTCTGATTTTACTTTTTTTGTTGATAGACCTACGCCATTATCTGCAATGATAATCTGTAATTCATTTTTATTTTGGACGAAAGTAATTTCACATTTCGTTCCATCACTATGTTTTACTATATTATTAACAGCTTCCTTTAAACACATGCTTAGTACATTCTCTACAATTGTTGGAATCTTATCGAAACTAGGATTCCCTACAATAGTCAACTCCATTTCGGCAGCAACTAATATTTGTTGAATGCGGACAAGTTCATCACGTAACTTGACTGTACGCATATCTGCGACAAGTTCACGTACTTCCTTCAAAGCAATGCTTGCTGTTTGGCGAATATCTTTTAATTCTATCACTGCTGCTTGTGGATCTTTTTCCACTAAACGTGCGGCCAAATCACTTTTCAAACCAATCATTGAAAGCTTTTGTCCGAGCGTATCATGCAAATCTCGCGCAATACGCTGGCGCTCTTCATAAACGCTAAGTTCAGAAATACGTTCTTTTGCTGACTCTAATTGTCCTTCAAGCTTTTCACGCCTATTCCAGTTATATAAATTAAACGGTAATAGGACCGTTCCAATAACCGAAATAATGACAAAGTGAATTTGAGGAAGAAACAAATCAATTTCAATGAAAAAACCTGCTACTATCGCGCCAATTGTAAAAGCGATATGTAAGCCATACATAATGTAAAACCCTACCGTATTACGGATATTCCCGATAAAAAACGCAGTAAATAATGACAGATATACATAACCAAAAAGTAATGTCATAGCAACATTAATTAGCATTTCAAAAGATACCCACATATACACGAGTCCGTTTTGTGATTTATGTGAAAAACGATACGAAATAAAATATAATAATAAAATTGAAATTCCTATCGCTATTTCTATAAACGAAGATGAGCTAAATATGAAAAAGAATGGTAGTAAACAGAAAATAACCCAAGCATAAATACTTAGCCAAGGGCTTTTAGGGAAAATACTAAACCAGCTCAGCATAAATTTATTCACCGTCCCATCTAATTGCCCCTATTATATCAAATGTCATCCAAACAAAAACAGCCATCTCTGGTTAAAGAAATGACCGTTTTTCATACTTAGCTTGCTTTTTTCATAGTTACATCTTGATCTTTTGACAAGCGATCATGTTCATCAACTAACCTTTGTACAGATTTAAAAGTCACAAAGGCTTTATGTGATGGGTCATATAATTTATAACGCAATGATTCTAAACTCGTTTTGATAGTTACTGTTGTTGCTTTTTGAAGTGGTGGCACTTTTTCATGCGCTTCTTCTAACAAGTAATTAGGTACTCGTGGTGATAAATGATGCACGTGATGGAAACCAATATTACCAGTTACCCATTGTAAAACAAGTGGTAATTTATAATATGAACTTCCTTCAATTGCAGCTTTTACATAATCCCACTCAGACTCTTCTTCAAAATATGAGTCTTCAAATGTATGTTGAATGTAAAACAACCAAATACCTAGTGAACCTGCTACAAACATCGTAGTACCCTGGACGATTAAAAATGCAGCCCATCCGACAGTCATTACAAGCGTAGTTGCTAATGCTAAGATAATAATATTTGATAGATACGTATTCATACGTTCTTTTCGTTTTGCATCCTTGCGATTAAAACGACTTGAAATTAAAACTAAATAAAGTGGTCCAACTCCGAACATTACAAGCGGGTTACGGTAAGCACGATATTTGAAACGTACCATTTTTGATGCTGCAATGTATTCATCAATTGTCATTACCCAAATGTCGCCAACACCACGTTTGTCTAAGTTTGAGCTTGTTGCATGGTGAATAGCATGTTCACGTTTCCATTTTTCATAAGAAAACAATGTTAATACTCCTGTCAATGTACCAACAATATCCGTTGCTTTTTTATTTTTAAAAAATGAACCGTGAGTGCAATCATGGAATATAATGAATGTACGAACTACAAATCCTGCTGCGATAACACTCAATCCAACTGACGCCCATACAGATACTGGGAATAATAGATAGGCAGCTGTCCATAAACTGAATAGTGGCAATAAAGTATTAACCAATTGCATAATACTTTTCTTCAAATGAGACTTAGCGAACGGTGCAACGTCCTTACGTAATTGCTTCGTCTTTTCTATATTATTCATGTGATGTCCCTCACTTTTCTTCGCTTTAGATATTATCATCTTAAAACTTATCGAAAAATGATAGTAGATATAGTTGTCATGATTAACATATGACATCTGTCATATAGTAAGTCTTAATACTTGGTAATAAATCTAATATACACTTGATAATACTTACTTTGTTGACCATCTATCATTTAACCATAGTAATGGATTTTCGTTATTACACTTTAAATGACACATAAATCTATCTAAAATAAATGCAAAAAGCGAGACGGTATAAAACCATCTCGCTTTTTCTTATTCTACATTGAAATATCGTGCATCAGGATGTGCAAAGACAATTGCTGAAACGGATGCTTCTGGCGACATCATAAATTCCTCTGTAAGATGTACACCTATATCTTCTGGCTTGATCAAACCGAATAGCTTCGATTGATCTTCTAAGTTTGGACACGCTGGATAGCCAAATGAGAAACGCTGTCCTTGATACTTTGCCGCAAAACGATCGCGCATTGTGAAATCGGTGGCATCTGGGAACCCCCATTGGTCCCTTATTTCTTGGTGGATACGTTCTGCAAAACCTTCAGCTAACTCAAGAGCTGTCGCTTGGAATGCATGACTTTCAAGGAATTTCCCTTGCTCCTTCATACGCGCTGCTGCTTCACGTACACCATGACCTGCCGTTACTTGCATGAAAGCAACATAATCCATTTCACCACTATCAACTGTTTTCAAGAAATCAGCTAAACATAAGTATGGTGTCTTATTTTGACGCGGGAAAGTAAAACGCTCAATAATGGTTTTACTATCTGCTGGATCATAAATGATAACATCATCTCCGTCTGCTTGTGCAGGGAAAAACTGATACATACCTGATGGATTCAACATACCTGATTCCAGAAATTCTGTTACTAATTCGTATAACTCAACTGCTCGGGATTCACCTTTTTCAAGCATTTCATCGCTATATCCTCTTAAACCCAAGTGATGGCCAATTAATGTTCGCATATTCACATACGGATACAGATGTGATACAGAATAGTCCTTTAAAACGTGGCGTCGTAAATCAGCAGGTACAAAGATAGGTGCATCTGAACGCACTGTTTTAACAGGTTTTTCAGCTACTGCAATAGCTGGTCTTGCAGCACGTTTTGCCTCCGATGCTACACGTTTTTCAATTGCGTCTTCTAATTCATCTAGCAATTCACCTTTATCGACGCTTTGCAGTCTATTAGCTAACTCAAGCCCATGCATCGCATCTTTTGCATACATAACTGGACCATCGTATTCTGCTGCAATTTTTGTTTCTGTAAAACGTCTTGATAATGCCGCTCCACCTACGAGCATCGGTGTAATGATACCCGCATCCTTGAAATCTTGCGCCGTAATAACCATTTGCTGAGCTGATTTTACGAGTAATCCAGATAAACCAACGATATCTGGATGTTCTTTTTTAATAACTTCAATCAGTGCTTGCGGTGTAACTTTAATACCGACATCAATTACCTTATAGCCATTATTACTTAAAATAATATCGACAAGGTTTTTTCCGATATCATGTACATCACCTTTAACAGTTGCTAAAATAACTTTCCCTTTACCAGTGTCATTTTCATTTTTTTCCATGAACTGTTCTAGGAAAGAAACAGATGCTTTCATCACCCCTGCACTTTGTAATACTTCTGCTACAATTAACTGGTTGTCATTGAATAGACGTCCAACCTCAGCCATCCCCGTCATCAATGGTCCATTAATAATTTCTAACGGTGAATCGTACATATTCATAGCAGCTTCTAAATCAGGAAGTAGTCCTTCTTTTGTACCTTCAATAATGTAATAAGCTAGTCGCTCTGGTACTGTTTTCGGAATATCATCTTCGGTCTTTTCTTTCTTTTTGTCACGGTAGAAATCAGTGAAATCAGCAAGTGTTTTATCATTTGTTTTATAGATTAAATCATTTGCTAAGTTAATCTCGGCCTCTGGAATTGAAGCATAGCGCTCCAATTTTTCGGTATTTACAATTGCGTAATCTAATCCAGCTTGTGTACAGTGGTATAAATACACAGCATTTAATACTTCACGTCCAACTGGAGGTAAACCAAACGATACATTACTAACACCTAAAATAGTTAGTACACGTGGCATTTTTTCCTTAATTAAGCGAATACCTTCAATCGTTTCTTCAGCTGCACCTATATATTGTTCATCTCCAGTGCCTACCGGGAATACAAGAGGATCGAAAATTATATCTTCTGGTGCAATTCCCCATTTGTTAACTAGTAAATCATATGAACGTTCAGCAACTTTCAATTTACTATGGCGGTCAACAGCCATCCCTTTTTCATCGATTGTTCCGATGACGATAGATGCACCGTATTTTTTTACGATAGGCAAAACCGCATCATAACGTTCTTCACCGTCCTCTAAATTGATAGAGTTAATGATTGCTTTACCTTGGGAATATTTCAGAGCTTCTTCTATTACTTTTTCATCCGTCGAATCGATTACAAGAGGAACTTTAACTTTCTTCACTACCTCTGTCATGAAGTTTTTCATATCCTCAAGTTCATCACGGTCTGGGTTTGCTAAGCAAATATCCATGACGTGCGCACCATTTTTTACTTGGGCACGTGCAATTTCAGCTGCTTCTTCAAATTTACCTTCTATAATTAGACGCTTAAATTTGCGTGAACCAATAACATTTGTACGTTCTCCTACAAACAACGGGCGCATTGAATCATCATAAACAAGCGGTTCAATTCCTGCGACTACATGCCCATGTTCCGTTTCGGGCATTTGGCGAGGCTGCTTATTTTCCACCACTTTACGAATTGCTTTAATATGATTTGGTGTCGTACCACAACAACCCCCAACAATATTTAACCAACCTTTATCTGCAAAACCTTCAAGCTTTTTAGACAGTGATTCCGGAGTTTCGTGATAATGCCCCTCTTCATCTGGTAAACCAGCATTCGGATAACAACTAACATAGCTTGTCGCTAATTCTGAAAGCGAACGTAAGTGATCCGTCATAAATTCAGGTCCTGTAGCACAGTTCAATCCAACTGATAAAGGATTGATATGTTCAATTGAAATATAAAACGCCTCAATACTTTGCCCTGCCAGAGTTGTTCCCATCGGTTCGATTGTCCCTGAAATCATCACTGGAAGTTCCTTATCTAGTTCTTCAAATGCTTGTTTAATACCTAAAGTACCCGCCTTAACATTCAGCATATCTTGACTTGTTTCAAGTAATAATAAGTCCGCTCCACCTTCGATTAATGCCTTTGCTTGCACATAAAAGTCATACAATAGCTCATCAAATGTAATACCACCAGTCACTGAAAGGGTTTTAGTCGTCGGTCCCATTGCACCAGCAACATAGCGTGGCCATTCAGGGGTTGATAATTCATCTGCTACTTTTTTAGCAATCTGTACTGCTAATAAGTTGATTTCATATGCTTGATCACCAAGTGCATATTCATTTAATACAACGGGTGTTCCACCAAATGTATTTGTACTAATAATATCTGAACCGGCCTCTAAATAAGCACGGTGTACATTTTCAATCACGTCAGGTCTTGTAATATTCAAATATTCATTACAGCCATCATATTCATCTCCACCAAAGTCATCAGGTGTTAAATTAGCGTTTTGGAGCATAGTTCCCATCGCACCGTCTAAAATAAGAATATGTTGTTGGAGTCGTTCTTTAATTGGTTGTTTTAGCATAGTTGTGATCTCCTACTTTCCGTTTGTCTAGCTCTTGAATATAGTGAATCAATTCCACCGACATGTCGTAACGAGTGAATGGTGTAATAATATAAATGCCGTTGAATAACTCTGCAGCTGTATCGATTAATTCCTTAGCAATCGCAATACCTTCTGCAGTTGCAAGGTTTTTATCGTCACCTGTTGCACGCATTCTCTCAAGTACTTCCTCAGAGAGCTTAATACCTGGTACTTCATGATGTAAAAACTCCGAATTTCGGATACCGGTTAATGGCATAATCCCTAAGAAGATAGGGGTTTCTAAATGTTTCGTAGCTTCATAGATTTCTATTATTTTTTCTTTTGTATATACAGGTTGTGTGATGAAATAATCTGCTCCGCACTCAATTTTCTTTTCTAATCGTTTTACAGCTCTGTCAAGTACTCGAACGTTAGGATTAAATGCAGCTGCAATAGAAAAATTAGCCTTTTTGCGAAGAGGTTTACCAGAAAATGATATCCCTTCATTCAATTGTTTAATTAACTGAAGTAACTCTAAGCTTGAAACATCATAAACACTAGTTGCACCTGGGAAATCACCTACTTTTGTAGGGTCTCCAGTAACTGCAAGAATCTCATTAATGCCCAATGCATCTAGGCCCATTAAATGTGATTGTAAGCCAATTAGATTGCGATCACGACAAGTAATATGGGCGAGGGAACGAATATTATTTTGCATTTTCAAAATAGAGCCCATTGCCATGTTGCTAATACGAGGAGATGCTAACGAATTATCAGCCATAGTGACAGCATCAACTCCTGTTGCATTAAGTATTTGCGCACCTTCTATAAAGGCGGCAGTATCAAGATGGCGAGGTGTATCAAGCTCTACGATAATTGTACGTTCCTTTTTCGCCTTTTCATGGAGTGGCTCATGATGATCTGGTATCGCCTCTTTAATCTCAACCACTTTTTTCTTTTTTACAATTTTATTTTCAATTGGTGGTAGGTCCGCAATACGTTTTTTAACCGCTTCAATATGCTTCGGTGTTGTACCACAGCACCCACCGATTAAGCGAACACCTTGGTCACGTAGTAAAACACCTGCACGACCAAAATAATCAGCCTCTGATTCATAAACAATTTTGCCATCTTCTACATCTAGTAGACTTGCATTTGGATACGCAGATAAGAATGCCTTTGATGGTAATTCAACATCTTCAAACGCTTGGATTGTATGGTGGGGGCCTAAACGGCAGTTTACTCCAATAATATCTGCACCCAAAGCTTCTAATTGGTGTAGTGCATCATTTAGTAGTAAGCCGTTTTGTAAAATTCCTGGCTCGTGCATGGATACTTGCGAGATGATTGGTATATCTGTTACTTTGCGCAAATGCTTCACTACGGATGAAAGCTCTTCAAAATCATAGTACGTCTCAAGTAATAAACCGTCTGGATTACCCGACAGTAGATGCCCAGCCTGCTCATCAAGTGCAACTATAATCTCATCTAGTGTCGCTTCACTTTTACGAATACCGCGAATACCGCCAATTGTCCCTAAGACGAATTGTCCTCCTGGTGCCGCAGCACGTTTTGCAATTGCGATTGCCGATTCATTAAACTCTCTTACTGAACTCTCTAAACCATAACGTTCTAATTTAATGGCATTCGCTGTATATGTATTAGTCTGAATAATGTCAGCACCAGCTTTAATATATTGTTGGTGAATATTTTCAATCACTTCAGGTTTAGTGATATTCAATTCCTCATAACAATAATCGATTCCGTAAGAATATAATAGAGTGCCCATCGCACCGTCAGCCGTTAACACTTGTGTTTGTAGTTTTTCAAGTAATCCCATTAAAATCCCTTCCTTTCTATATAAAAAAGCCTTCTTATGAATAAGAAGGCTTGACGATTACGAAGTTCGCTCCTTCTTATCTTTTCGGACAATCAGTAAATCCGCTGGAGTTAGCACCTGACCAAATGGCTGGTTGCTGAAGCTTCAAAGGGCCAGTCCCTCAGCTTCTCTTGATAAGAAATATTTATTTAATTGTTAGAATAATTAAAAGAATCATAACCCCTGAGATGAATATCGTCAAGTGGATTTTCGCAATTGCAGCAAAACTCAGTATTATATGTATATTTTTACTACAAAACAAAAAAAGAGGACTTTTGAAGACTTCGTATTAAAAGATTGACCTTTCTATCGTTGCTGTTTATTTGAAAAAACTTCATTACCTTCTGCTTTATCATAACCCTTTGTTTCAACCAGTTTACCTTGAATGATCATGCGTTTAGAGCCATCATAATTACATGTAACAAGAGTTATCATTTTTTCATTTTCATCAATCACATCAATTTGCTCCGGTTGTACAATATGTATTTTTTCAATTTTATATTCATAGATTTTTTAAAAGTCAGTCAAATAAACTTCCATACCTTCTTCTGCATTTGTAAGAGGACTAAAGAGTGCCTTCCCATTATTCATATTATGTCCAGCTAGCGCATAGTTAGCTTTCCCCATCTTTTGATTTGGCTCATCGTGCCTGCACCAACTGCTACGTTTGTATTCGACACATATAAAATGGGGCAATCGCATATTCACATGATGTATACTACTAGCTCCAATTGCATTAAGTTTCCTTTGATTGAATTGTACCTTGACAACATCTTTGACATTTAAATCAGCTACTTACTCAAAATAAATACGTATCTAGGTTTATTATAGCCATCTCTATGTCTTGTTGTTCGATCGTTGCTTTTGCGAGATGAAATAACCCATGATTGGTCTATAGAAAATAAATACTAACCAACCCGATTACCAAAAATAGAATACCTATAATCAAACTTCCCTTTTTTTACTCATTCATTTTATAGTAACAATTCATTTAGCACTTTCAAGTAGTTTTCCAATTTGTTTAAACTAAAAATTTGTGCAAAAAGAAAGAGCTAAAGAAATTGTTATTTCTAATAGCTCTTTCCAATCTAATGATCATTCTTTACTGTATTTTATTTAGTATCGATTCTGCGGTTTCTTTTCCATTTTTAATACAAGAGCCAATACCTACACCGTAATAAGAGCAACCTGCAAGTACTATATTTTCATATGAAGAAGCCATTTTAGTTGATAAAGCTTCTACTGTTTTTGCATGTCCAAGATGGTAAACTGGCATTAAATCATTCCACTTTGTCACATCTACAACAGTGGGCTCTGCTTCTATTTTTAAGCTTTTTGCAATATCCTCTAATGCGATTTTAGTTAATTCTGCTTTACTTAAATGCTTCATCTCTTCAAAAGCTGGGTTTGAATTTTTATAAAATAATCGTACAAGTAATTTACCGTCTTTTGAAGTATGGCTCCATTTACGACTTGTCCATGTACAAGCATTACATTTTACATCACTATTTTCAGACACGATAAATCCTGTACCGTCTGCAGGTAATTGGCTATCAGGAATATTAAAACCTAAATAAATCGTAATTAGTGATGCATTGCTAAATTCGTTGAAGTCCTCGTCCAAATTTGGATCCTTTAATAGCTTTTGAGTTACATCATGGGGTGTTGTTAACACGATAAAATCAGCTTCAATTGCTGCATGATTATTAAATGTTATTCTATATTTATCGCCATTTTTTTCGATATCATTTGTTGAAATGCCTTTTAGTATTGTAACGTCTGTTAACTTTTCCTCAAAACGATTAAATAATGAAGATAAACCATTTTTAAAAGAGATGAATTTTTTATTTGCCGCTTTTTGAAATTTCTCTTTATGTGCGCCAAACCCCTTAATAATACTTCCATACTGATCTTTATAATCGAGTAGATAAGGTAAAGTCGATGCCATTGTCAATGTATCTAATTTCCCTGAATAGACCCCTGATAACACTGGAGCAATTTGCTTTTCAACAAGCTCTTTTCCTAAAAAATACTCAAGGAAAGAACCAATTGAACTGTCCTTTGTAAAATGCTCGTTCGGCAACTCTAAATCTTTTAACGCCTCTTGTTTTCCTTCCGCTGAAACTAACGTACTACTTTCAAGAGACTCTACACTTGTAGGAATGCCAAAAACGCTGTCCGCTGGAATCGCGTGCAATGTATTATTTGTGTAAATATAAGAAATACCTGTACCATTATATACGAGGTCATCTTGTAACCCTAAGTCTTCTACTAAAGGCATAACACTTGCATGGCGAGCAACAATCGAATCTGCCCCCGTCTCCAAAATAAAGCCCTCACGTTCTACAGAAAGCATTTTACCGCCTAAGAAGTCATTCTTTTCAACTAACATTAAATTTATATCTAAGCCTTTATTTACTTTTTCCTTTTGTAAATAAAGCATAGTAGACAGGCCTGTTATACCGCCACCGACTACAACAACTGTTTTCAATATGTTCACTCCTCACAAAGGATTCTGTCTTATTTAAATTGTTTGTAGCTCTAGTATAAACTTTCATTTTCAAAACTGTCATGATATCCATCACATATTCACGTACATATTTTCGAACGTTTACAGCTTTGTCAAATTTAACATGAACTTTTCATTCATACTCATGATTTTTTTACACAACACATTTATTTCTGTAAAAGGGTAATGAATAAATACTTACTTTTATATCGATACTTTTTTTGAAGGGAGCTTATTATGGATTTATTAATTACAATACTTTTACTATTAGTTTGCTTGTTGTTGTCGAATGTAATTGGACATTATATATCATTTATACCTACAGCACTTATTCACACTAGCTATATTTGCTAATGAGATGACACTTCAGCTTGAATCTGAGTGGTTTTTATTACTTTTTGTTGCTCCACTTTTGTATAATGATGGGCGCAATTTCCCTAGAGAAGAACTATGGAAAATGCGCGCTCCAATTCTCGGGAATGCTATTATATTAGTCCTTCTAACGACACTCGGTGGTGGCTACTTTATTCACTGGTTAATTTCGGAGATACCACTTGCTGCTACATTTGCACTTGCAGCTATTTTATCGCCCACTAATCCTGTAGCAGTAAACGGTATTGCAAAGCGTATACAAATACCGGAGAAGATTTTAAATCTTGTTCGTGGTGAATCACTTATCAATGATGCTTCTGGTTTAGTTGCTTTCAAATTCGCCGTGGCAGCCTGTTGTGACAGGTTATTTTTCAATTAAGGAAACTTTTTTTGAGTTTACTTATACATTTTTAGCTGGAGCTATTCTTGGTCTAATTTTAGGTATCATTATTACACAACTGCGCTTTACACTTAGGAAAAAAGGCATTCATGATGTCGTTTTTCATTCACTATTACAGCTATTAACACCTTTTATCATTTATTTCATTGCAGAGGATGTCTTCCATGCATCCGGAGTTATTGCTGTTGTTGTAGGAGGAATTGTACACGCACTTGTAAAAGATCATACGGAGACTTTAATTGCAGAGGAACAACTAATTACTGAAAATACTTGGTCTATCGTACTGTTCATTTTAAACGGGGTCGTATTCCTATTACTCGGATTGAATATTCCACTTTCTATGACAGAAACGCTTGAAAATCCATCCATGAATAACTGGCAAATTATCGGCTACTCTATTGCGATTGGCTTCGTTATATTAGGTATTCGCTTCATTTGGTCTTATGCTTTTTCTCACTACGAGTATAAAAAAGACGCTATTCAAGAAATGGAAAAGCCTAGTCTGAAAACGAGTTTACTGACGAGCTTAACAGGCGTACGCGGTGCTGTAACGATGGCAGGCTAGTTGATAATGGTGATTTATTTCCAGAGCGCTCGTTGATATTATTTTTAGCATCTAGTGTTATTTTATTTACTTTGATAATTGCTACAATTTTCTTACCTCTATTAATTGATGAAGAAGAAATTCTAGAAATGCGAGAAGGTAAACTCACTTTCAATGAAGCCAAAAGACGATTGCTGCTTACTTCAGTGCGTAAAATCAATACAGTGATGACTGAAGAAAATCAAACTGTCGCTTTTGAATTAATAGACGAATATAAAATGATGTTTAATCAAATTGATGTAGAGCTTAATGCAGAAAAATTAGCTTCTAAAGAACGAAAGAATCAAATAAAAAAACTACGTTTAATCGGTTTAAGAGCAGAACAGGACTATATAGAAAAGACTCAAAAGGAGCAAAACTTAGACCCTGATATATACTCTGCATGCCAAGCTGCTTTTAAAGAACGCGAAAAGAATATTAATAATCCAAATCGTCTAAAGTAATCTCCATTCTCTATAGAATTTTACTTCACTGGCGAAGTACCCGAAAAAAATACGGTCTAAATAAAGAAAAACGCTTTGATTATTTCCGTCAAAAGAAAGAGTTACGTATGCGTGCTCTTGGGGCAGGTATGGATGCTTTAGAACAACACGCTGAATCAGAAGAAAATCCTGACCTTGCTAATACTATTATTTATGAATATCGCAAAATTATGGACAGAATGAAGCAGTCCGTCACTCAAAATTCTGAATGCCATGATGAAATTAAAGAGGAATTACGAGCTCTTTTAATTGAAACGGAACGTTTAGAAATCCAAAAGATGTACGAAGCCGGTGAGATTGACCGAGCAGAAGAAAAAGAACTACGCCGATTTGTAAATTATATTGAGAGCATATCTTTGTATGAAGTAGTAGAATAGAAAAACGCTCCTTTTTTTATAGGAGCGTTTTAGATGTAGACAATTAGATAAGACCGGTGATTTTCGCTAAGGTGGACGCTTTCCGCAGGCGCGCGCCACCTTCGCTCCAATCAACTACATATGTAATATAAACAAAACTTCTGCTGCTTTGGATCAACTAGTACTTCAAGAACATCTTATGAAATATTGAGTATGCGGTGGACAAGCTAAAAAGGTCTTAAAAAAGTATTCATGCAGGTGATGCTTACTATTGCTGCTATAAATTTAAAGAAATTCGCCAATTGGACTTGGCAAAAATTTAATAGCATAAAAGTTAACACTCAAAGAGTATTTTATCTATAAAAGAGGATTTAAATAATCAAAATATATAAAAATAACAAAAGACATTCAGGATGTCTTTTATTGACATACTGAAACGCTCCTTTTTTAAAAGCGCGTTTTTCTTTATTATTAATTGTTCACAGATTTCGCTATAGCTTCACGTACAAGTGTTGCATAAAATTCCCCACCTTTTTCATTCGGGTGAATCTTGTCAGGATAGAAAATGTCTTTATCATTGTTTGTTTCACTATACCAATCTACTAATGTTACATTACTATTTTTTTCTGCAGCTTTACTTAATTTTTTATTTACCCCGTCTTGCCAATCCCTTGGCAACCTTGTATTCATTAAGTAAATTGTACGGTCCTTACCAATAGCTTTTAATAATGTATCTAATTGTGTTGTACTAAAATCACCATTAGAGCCAAGACCTATCACGACAACTTGTCCAAGTTTTCCTCGGCCTTTTAAGTTAGTAACAACCTTCGAAGCATCATATACTTGACGTCCTATTTGTGCGTCAATGACAATCTGAGGTATCTTCTTTTGTAACTCTGTAGCAGCACTTAACATAACTGAATCACCAATTGCACTAACCGTTACTTCATTTGGTATTTCTTGAGCCTTTTTAGCCTTTTCCTTTTCTAAAGCTTCAACGTGTTCTTTTGCAGCTTCAGCTTTCGCCTTTGCTTCTTCGCGTTGCTCTTCTTCCTCTATCATTTTCTCTTCATTAGCTTTCTCTGCTTCTCTATTCTGTTCCTGCTGTACTTTTTCAAGTTTTTTTTGTTCTGCTATTAAATGGTCTTCCAATTGTTGGCTCGCAGACTGCTTATCTGGCGTGAAAATCATCCCCATGATGAAAATAATTATTACACATCCAGCTATTGCTGAGCCTATACGATAAGGTAAATCCCACTGATTCCACGACCAAGACCATTCTTTTGATTGAAATTTATTTAGCCAAACTCGCCATTGTCCTCTGCGAATCGGGTCCTCCACATATCGCCAAGATAAACCGGCGAATAGAAGTGTTAGAACAATAATTATTAACAATTTAGTAAAACCAATTGCCTCATTTCCAACCCCTGCTCCCATTAAAACAACGATTGGGAAATGCCAAATATAGATGCCGTAAGAGCGAGCTCCTATCCAAATAAGTGGCTTAAAGCTAAATAGATTACCTATATAACTTGCCGGATGTACTATAACTGCAATTAAAATAGCAGTCACAACTGAAGCAAATAACATACCGCCCATATATAAAAATGAACCTGTCTCATCCATCGTCATCATCATCAATACTAATAAAGCAAAGCTAATGCTTCCTATAATGTTAAGAAATTTTTCAGCATCCTTCGTGACATTCTTAGCAAGTTTCCTACTAGGCCATACAAACGCCAACGCAGCCCCTATTAAAACCGAAAATGCACGAGTGTCCGTACCATAATAAACACGGCTTGGATCCACACCTGGTTCATACATTACGAACATTAAAATAGCAGATACAAGTGCCGCTACGAAAATGCCTAAAGCAAGGGTTCCTCTATTCTTAACTAACTTTAAACCAACCATAATAATAATTGGCCATACTATGTAAAATTGCTCCTCTACTGCCAATGACCACATATGTTGCAATGGTGATGGCGGTGCAAACGATGTAAAATACGAATGATCCTGTGCTATGTAAAACCAATTGCTAAAATATATTGCAGCAGCTACAATTTCTGACCGTAACCCTACTAATAGTTCTTCTTGGAAAAGAGTAATCCATGTTCCGACTAAGATTAACATTATAAACAATGCAGGAATTAACCGTCTAAATCGTCGAATCCAAAACCCTTTCAAATCAATCCTACCTGTCTTATCCCATTCGCTCACTAGTAAATCTGTTATTAAATAACCTGACAAAACAAAGAAAATGGTTACACCTAAGTATCCACCCTCTACTGATTTAAAATGTAGATGATATAAAATGACCGCCAACACCGACAAAGCCCTTAGTCCGTCCAAACCACTTATATATCTGCGATTATCTTTCACTGGCTTTGGCATTACACTACCCCCTAATACGCAACACTGTTATCTATTTATATTTGACGAATTAATCAAAAGAATAGTTTTTAAAATATTGTTTTTTCTTCAAAAAAATTATAATTATTAATTAGTTAAATCACGTTACTTCTATACTGCTTCTAGCATTTTATAGTAAACTCTCTATTTATTCATAAATATAACTACTTAATTTCAAAAAGTACTTTCACCTATTTATTTTCAAATTATAACCAACAAAAATGCTTTCCCTATATTATTTCAACGTAAACCTAAATAGCAACTTTTTATAGTTTTAGACCGAGTCTCGGTACGCTCTTTTAAGTGTTTTTTCATTTCAAAATATGTATTATTTTCACGGCCGGAATAAGTTACCAATAATATTATAGTGCTATTTTTTCTGTAATGTAGTATGTTAAAAAATAAAGTATGTAATCAGTTGTAAAATAAGAATTTACTATTATATATAGTTTACAAAATAATGATAGCTTCCATATTCCACTAACAATTCCAGTGAGTCACTGCACTTTAACCCCTAGCGTATAGCGATTAAAACATTTCCTTTTTTCGTTAAAATACAACCGCGATGTTGACTCTTATTCTCATACCTATCCTCTTTTCATGTATTGCACTGTAGACTATATTGCACAGATATGGATAGTGCACATCCTACATTTATACGCTGAAATCATCTGTTTCTAGACGTCTTCAAATTTAACTTTTTATTTCATCAAAAAGCCTCCAAAAAATAAATAATTCCATATAAAAAGTTTAAGTCAAATGATTCTATTTACTTACCAAAACGCTCTAACCATAATCAATACTTTAGTCACCTTTATATATTTACTTGGTTATATATATTCATTTTTATATATCACTTTTCATTATAATTTCATAGTTATATATCGATTAATTTCATTAAATATTCATTACATTTGTGTAACAAATAATAAAAAAACGTCACACTTCATTTAAAATACGCCTTTTTTACTAAATAACCATTAATATAGCGAATGAGGAGGTATAGAATGAAAAAGAATAGATTTAAATTCATGTTTTTACTTCTCCTATGTTGCATAATAATCATTCCTTCCTTTGCCGGTACAAAACAAGCAAGCGCTGCATCTACCGTTACTATGAAAGTGAATGCTGAAACACTCAATATGCGCTCAGGTCCAAGTACAAACTACAAAGTTGTTAAAGTTTTAAAAAAAGGTAACAAGGTTACAAAGATTTCTACAAAGGGTACTTGGACAAAAGTGAAATCTAGTAATACAACAGGTTGGGTTTCTTCTAAGTATGTCAACAAAGTCTCAACTACAGTCACTTCAAGTAATACGAAAAAAGCCGTCGCTAATGTTAGTAATTTGAACATTCGTAACGGAGCCGGTACATCGTACAAAAGTCTTGGGAAGTTATCTAAAGGAACAATCGGCACAGTCCTTGCCGAAAAAAATGGCTGGGTACAAATTAAAACGAGCAAGTATACAGGGTGGGTTAGTAAATCGTATGTCACTATTACGACTAAACCAAGCACATCTACTAACAGTTCGAATGCTTCAACAGTAAAACCTGCTGCAACTTCGACTGCTAATGTTGGTAAATACTTTACTGTAAAAGTTGATTCTTTAAACGTTCGAAAAAGCACTTCAGCTAGTTCCGCAAAATTAGCAGTAATTAATAAAAATAGCTCATTTAAAATTCTTGCTCAATCTAGCAATAATTGGGTTAACATTTCATATGCTAGAGGCAAAACAGGTTGGGTGTCTGCAAGTACTAGCTATGGTAAAATCACTAAAACAAAGCCAACAACCACTTCATCTAACGGTAATTCGAATACTGGGTCAGTAGTACCTTCAACTGACATTGGAAAATACTTTACTATTACAGCTGATTCTTTAAATGTACGTACAAGCGCTTCAGCAACTGCAACAAAATTGGGTGCTGTTAAATACGGTAACTCATTTAAAATTTTAGATAAGTCGAGCAATAACTGGATTAAAATTACATATACTTCAGGTAAAACCGGTTGGGTTTCTGGTAGCTACGGTAAAATTACGCAATCTAAACCAACAAAGCCAGTATCAAATGATGGTACAGATACATCTGGTGGTTCTTTAAATGGTAAAGTTATTGTCGTTGATCCAGGTCATGGAGGATCAGATTCAGGTGCAGTCTCAAATGGCGTACTTGAGAAAGATCTAAATCTCCAAGCTGCATTAGCTTTGCGATCAAAATTACAAGCTGCTGGTGCTATAGTGAAAATGACACGAACTACGGACATTTTCCCAACATTATATGACCGTGTTGCCTTTTCAAATATGATGAAGCCTGATGCTTTTATAAGTATCCATCATGATTCAGCTACAGCTTCAGCTCGCGGTTTCAGCGTCCTATATACAAAAAGTAAAGATAGTACTCTTGCCTCGTATATCAAACAAGGAATGGGTAACTCTCTACCGAACATGATTAATCGTGGACAAAAATATCAAGATCTATATGTATTAAGAGAAAATCCACAAATCGGAGTCCTTGTTGAATTAGGATTTATCACGAATCTACAAGAAGTACAAACTTTAAAAACGGCTACATTCCGTAATTCTGCTGCAAATGGAATTACAAATGGTTTAATTAATTATTTTAACTAAAAAAAGAAAAAAGGAAATACCTCTTTAATTTAGAGGTATTCCCTTTCAAACTGTAGGCAAACTCGAAAAAACGAGTTTTCTACAGTCTTTTTATTTTTATATAGGATAGATTAGGTTTTCCGAAACTTACCGCGGACGGGCGCCTAGCCGCTTCGTAGTTACTCTCCTGTAAGAAATCGAAAAACAAACGCTGATACTCGTTGTCTGTGTACGTTAAAAGCAATATACGTTGTTCTTCGGCTGTTTTCGGCTGTTGAGATTCAGTTTCTCTCTTAATTGCTTCTTACATATCAAAACTATGAATATATTTATTAAATAGCTTGTTTTGAATTACTTAAAGATAAATAAAGGTTAGGACTCTTATTTTCTTGTTCAAACGTAGACATATCAAGGTCTTTCAATATTTTCTGTTGTGCATTTAGTTGTGTAATAGATACTTCAGACAACAAGAATACTTCCTTCATAATGGATTTAAAATTCTCATGTTTCTTATCTACAATTATGTATTTACCACAATTTGTTTTAGTCGATTGTAAACGGCCAACTACAAATTGATTCGTTGATTTAAGCGCTTTAATAGCATTTCTAACCGTTCTAACTGATACACCAAGCTTTTCTTCCAACGTGTCAGTCCCGACCTTACATAAGCCATTAGCAGACAACCAGAATGCAATCTGTTCTAATACTAAGTATTGTTTTTGTGGAAATAGTTCATCCATAAATATATTTTGTTGCAACAAATCTACTTCTAATTGTTTTAAACGGCTTTCTTTTACAGATCGGTTCGGTTTATTTCCGCTGTATGTCATATAAAATTGTGTTCTCTGTTGAGTTGCTGTTAGTGTATTTTTAATTGTCATTTTTATCTTCTCCCTTTAAGAAAACAAAAAAAGCATAATCAAACACTGTGTAGTGAATGACTATGCTTCTTATCAATGACAATTAATTAAATTGACCTAATAATACTTCCTTGATAAATTGATATTCATCATATAAAATAATGACATATGAATATATCTAAAGAAGTTAGCAACGTCAATCACACCCTATATGTGATCTGGCGGTCTATTTCAGTATTGGCGTACTGTTATAGATGCTGACTTTTTTGATTTCGTTCGATTAAGTTACATAAATAGTAACATTACTACTTCAAATTGGAAACTATTATTCTCCTTACTCGGTATATTTTCCCCTCTAGTACATATTTATTTAACTGCAGAACGCTCCTGAATATAACTCGTTCACCCCAATGTTTCTACTCAACTACTAGGATCGATTTTAAATTTATTAACAAGCAAATTCGCACGTTTTTCATATAAAAAACGTGTACATAACATGTGATTTTAGAGAAAATCGTGTACCCATTGGAAAGCTAGGCTCTGCCTAACCCCACAATAAATTTGGGGGCATTTTTCCCTTATGCTCTTTCTTCCCGAAACTAAACAACCAGTCGCCGGTACAATACCGACAACTGGTTGGATAAATGCTTTTTTGATCTCTGTCTTAAATACAGGGGTCAGTCCCGAATGACTGTGCTTTTTTCCGATGTGAACTGAACTACTGAACATGCATGATATTTGTCATGAAATTTGATAGATAATAAGATAAGAATTTGAATTTATGAATTTAATATACTATTTAGCATGAATATTTTCATTAGAGAAAACACATCACATTTTTATCCTTAGATAATCTAAATTCACTAATAACTAAGAAAAAAATGAAATATTTAGTTTCTTTCTCAAAATAGATAATCCACCAATAAACAACAACATAATGATAAAGAACGCTATATCACTGATAAACCCAATATATCTTGCCATAATAATAGATAGAAAAACAATAATGCCGATAAGAAAATATAAAAACATCTTATTCATAGAATCCCTCCCTTTATTTAAATTCTATAACTTTTTATAATATAAATCTATCAATATATTGGAAGTTTTGTTATTATTGTATAGTAATATTAAAAAATCGGAAAAGGTAATACATATGAAGAAAGTCGTACCTGTTATTATTTTATTGTCTTTTATGCTTGTATTTACTGTAACTAGTCCTGTTTCAGCAGCTGAAAGCTCTACTCAAATGACTGCTATTCCAGAGACAGATGTAATTGATACAGTAATTGATACAATAGGTAAAAATATTCAGTTTGATGCCGCTAATGAAGAATTTATAGTTGAAGATGTTGCTAAAATATCCAATGATATTAGTGATGAAGATCTTCAAAAGATAAATGAATTAGCTAAGCAACAAAATGTAAACGTAGTTTACACTAAAGAATCATTAGTAGAAAAATTTACTGAAGGCATTGATGAGTTAAATGAATCTATTAGTAATAATGAACTTACAGTCTTAACTAATGGTGAATTAATTGAAAAAAATGATGAGAATTTTTATGTTCAAGGTGGCTCAACAAAAGCAGTGAACCACTGGTGGGGTACTGATTACTATAAGAGTACTGCAAATGCAAATAAATGGGCATATGAAGCAAATCAACTAGCTATCGGACATGTTGTAGCTGGTGGAGCTATAGGTTTCTTTTCAGGAGGTCTTGGTTTTGTAGTTGGCGGTGTAGCTAGTAGCTGGTACTTTATGTTTGCTAATAGCCTTAATTATTATAATGGTCTATCAAAACGAGGAATTGTAGCATCTATCACAAAAGCTTTTGTTTATAACGTAAAAACTCAATAATAAAAATCATGTGAAGGTACATTTTTAGTTAGTCATTGTACAGAACGTCCCAATTTCTTTAGGGGCGTTTCTTTTTATTTATATTAGAATGGAGAATTTTTTTGAAAAAAAACTATTTTATTTAATCCCTATTATTTGTATTACTCTAATCTTAATAATATTTTTTTATCAAAAAACTACAGATACTATAGAACCTGAAAAATTTACAGCAACATGGGAAAGTAAAAAACTAAATTATAAAAAATTACACAACTTTTCTACTGGCGAAAACCAAAAAATAGCAATAATAGACAGCGGAGTAGCACAAGATCAATCAACAAATCTAATAGACAATATTAACCTATCTAATAGTAGTCAAAGATTTGATGAAAATGGCCACGGAACCATGATGTATAGTTTGATTAAAGGAAGCGAAAAAAGAGTAGGAATATGTCCAGGTTGCGAAATACTAGTAATAAAAATTATGAATAACGATGAATCAATAAACCCTAATACCATAGTTAAAGCATTAGATATTGCAATTAAAAAAAATGTAGATATTATCAACTTTAGTTTAGGGTCATACAACCAAAATAAAATGGTTAAAAAAGCATTGGAAAAAGCAATTAAAAAAAACATTGTTATCGTAGCATCAGCTGGTGACTATGGTACTTCAGAAACGCTTTTCCCCTCTAACATGGAAAAGGTAATATCAGTAGGTGCTATTGATAAAAATGATGTAATTTGGAAAAATAGCAATGCTAAAAATAAAGTAGATATTAATGCCCCTGGAGTAGATGTGACTGTTAGAGATACAAATAATGATGAATTTACATCAAGTGGAACATCCCAAGCTACAGCAATTATTTCAGGCTATATTGCTTTACTAAAAGAACAACAAACAAACATATCTATCGAACAAATAAAGAGTATATTAAATAAAATATCTGAAAAAGAGATTGATTACATAGAACCTTTTAAAAAATAGAGACTCTATTTTTAAAATAGGACAACTTTGTATATGTGACTAATTACTTCTTACGAAAAACACAGCAGAATCAAAGAATTATTAGTAGTATTCTTTCGGATTACATATTCCAGATCGGAAATTCAGTAAAATAACATCAGCTCGATATATAATGTTGAATCTTATCTTTAAAGGACCCCGACTAAATTAATAGTTAGGGAACCTTTAATTATAGTTTAAAGAAAAATTTCATCCATTTTTTTCTGTAGTACAATGGCTTTCTGTTGCTGCACGCTTTGAAATACCGATTTTATCAATCGCCTCAATGCTTTCTTTGACCTCTCTTACGATCGATGTACGTCCTCGTCTTTCCATTTAAACACCCCATTCCTTCAAAATTTCGTGCTCCGCTGCGCTACGCATCCACCTTATTGCACCAACGAGCAAGCTCGTTCATGCAATAAGGTGTCGGATTCATTCTTCGAACGAAATATGTAATTATCAATGTGCCTGGTAAATCCAATTCAACCTTCCGCACTTTGTTATCGGAGTATGCCATCAATCAATCTCCGCCCATTTTGCGCTGGGACGCGCAAACGAATTTGCAAAGCAAATTCTATGTGCAGCTTTCAGCTGCACGCAATCGCTCAGCGATTGCTAATTCTCCTCATCTCTCATTTTTACTTTTCCTCCATCCGTTTTTTGAGACGCAAAAAAAAGCACGCCCTCTTAACCATCCCTTACTTGGTTAGTGACCTACCTGATCTGTCCTCTTATTTTGTTTTTGTATCAGCCAATTGCTAATTAGGGGTGTACTCTCCCTATGATACATTTCTACCCACTCAACGTACGTATTATAAAACGCATAGCGTAAATACCTCTATGAATGTTTTTTCGCATAGCAAAAAACACTGTTTTTGGCATACTTTTATGCCGATCTATTTTCTCGTAAACGAGTATATAGACACTTGGTTTTTATGCCGAATCTCCAAATAAATTTGGTTTGACGACTTCTTAACAAATACGGAATAATTTTAAAAATCATCCGCTAATTACGTATTTGAAAGCTAATAAAATAGTATAACCCCATTTTAAAGAAGGAAAATTATAATGTAAACAAAAAAAGTTCCCTTCATTCGTTTTTGACGCAAAAAAAGCACCTCTTAACCATTTCTTACTAGCAATCAACCAAATAACATTCTCTTTTGAAATCCTACTCCTTTCAGTTTAGTTTTTAAAAATAAAAAAGCCGATTGCCCCCATTTGGGAATTTATCGACTTTTCAAATGTACAATAGCTAAAAAACTACGCACGTATCCTTTAAATTACAAATTGACAGGTAGAAAAAAAGTGAGTGAACTTTTCACAGACTTATTCAAATAAAGGTCCACATGAACCAGCTACTAAACTAAGATTAAAGAAATCAAGTAATAAGTTTTTAGCGTCAGCACCTAATTTATTTTTATTCACAATATCAT
The DNA here is from genome assembly GCF_050278625.1 of Viridibacillus sp. NPDC096237. Classification (NCBI taxonomy): domain Bacteria; kingdom Bacillati; phylum Bacillota; class Bacilli; order Caryophanales; family Caryophanaceae; genus Viridibacillus; species Viridibacillus sp. NPDC096237. Next base: position 49,373 of record NZ_JBNNTI010000029.1, read on the forward strand.
TAATGGCCTTATCCAATGATTTGTTTACTGATAACTTCTTCTCAATTCTATAGTATTTATAATTCATATGAATCATACTAATACTGTCAGTAACACCACCTAATGCCTTAAAAATAGATTTTAGCTTTGTTATCTTTGTTATAGGAATCGCTGTTGATAATACTGCTACACCAACTGCGCCAACACAGGCTGCAATTTGATAAGCTGAATAACTTCTTATAGAAACCAAACTATCATTTTCAATTCCAGCCGCTTTTTCTTGATAATCCGGAAAAACCAAATTATCATTTTCAGCTATAATATTAATACCCGTTTCATTAGAAAGCCACTTCGCAATTTTTTCAGCACCCTGTTCTTCTATATCAGAAGGAAGCTTATCAACTGCCAATAATAATTTATAAGAATCACTTTCTTTATTCAAACCTAATTCATTTAAAGTTTGATCATATTGATAAGCTGAATAATTTTCATTAATAATTTCCGCACTTGCACTAGTTTCACTTAAAGCAAAAGTTCCTAATAACAACATAGAACAGCAACCTATCAAAACAAATTTCTTTAAAGAATCAATCATTTTTATTAAATTCACCCTATCTCCCATTTTTGTAAAAATTTTCTTCTTACAATATAATCAAAATATACTTTTAAAAAGAAAGGAAGCTTAAATATTATGAAATTACTTAAAACACCCTATTCATACCTTTGTTTATCTTTAGTTGCTCTATTTGGAATCATAGTAAACTATCAAACAACTTGGGCATTAGTTTTATTAATTATTAGTTTCTTAGGTTCATTATTTTTAATGTTTTTAGATAGAAATAAATTTAAAAAAAATGAAAATTAATTTTATAAATTACATCACTAAAAAATAAAAAAGTGAGCAAATATATATTATTTGCTCACTTTTTTCTAACTCTCAAAAACATTAATTAATGTTTTTTTCCTACATCAGTAACATATGTAAAAATTATTATAAAGAAAAACCCTCCATGGTCGCATCTACTTCATCTTCTGTGACCCCTATGTACTGCATCGTGATCGAGGGTGCAGAATGATTAAACAATTGCTGTAACACCGCGACATCCTTATGCTGCTTGTAATGATGATACCCAAACGTCTTGCGCATCGTATGCGTGCCAATATCTTCACGCCCTAACGCCTCCGCAGCCTTCTGCAGGACTCTATACGCTTGTGTCGTGGAAATCCGGTCCGTTCCCCTTCTGGCTGGGAAACAACCACGCTGACGGACTCATATCACGTGTATACGACTCAATCAGTTCTCTTGTGGCACGTGGAATCAAAAAGCGTTTTGTTTTCTTCGTCTTTTGCTCAGTGATGACCAAATGCGTTTTCCCTCGTACATCGTCCACTTTCAATGGAACCAGATCACTCACCCTCAGTCCAACGTTAATCCCTAAATTAAAAAGAAACAGATCCCGAGCGCTCGCATACTTGGACAGCGCCCACCGAAAATCTTCAATTTCTGCCTTCGTGCGCAATGGCTGCACGTTTTTTTCTTTGGCCATCTAAACCCCTCACTTCATACATTTTCGTACATATTTTGTATGTTAGTGTATCACGAAATGAAGAACCCAATAAAACAGCATAAAAAAACCACCTTAGATAAGATGATTTTTCTAACTCAGTTATTGAACTAAGCACCCGTTAGTTGAATTAGAACAGCGACGCTTATTAAACAATCGCGCCCGATTGCGGTATTATGATATTGTTATCCCTTTGCCCTTTTCGGCCAAATAAAATTGCTTATGGCAATCAAAAAATCGATACCTAACACAAGTGTCCATATTTTTAAAAATCCAGCCAACACTTCTGTTCGAGCTGAATCGTTAATTAAATAGATTAAGGTGAATAAAACCCCGGCACCTATTAGAAAAGCAAGCACATGTTGTCCCCAGCTTTTAAAATAGTGTTTCGCATAATCGATGCCAAATCTCTTAAATGGTTTCGCTCCTTGTTTCATCACATAATATTGAAAACGTATATCAGCCCATTCAATCATACTCCTACCGAATGCGATTGAGATTCCAATATATACAGCAGAAATTGCATGCACTTGGGTAGCAGTCGCACCACGATACAAGTCAATACCCGTGGCAACTAATAAAATTAAATCAATAACAGGTGTTAAAGCTAGGAAAAATAATCCTAATTTATTTCTTTTTAGAATATATCGTGTGAATAGACCTAAAGCGATAATAACCCAAAACCCTATTTCACAAGCAACGATCAGCCACGCAATTACATTCACCTCAAAACCCCCTTGTATAACGCACACAATTATCTGTTTACCTATAACAATTCAACAATACTCTTCAACTAACCTCCCTCTATAAACATTGAAGTATCAACGGTTTTCATCACTTCTTGATGTAAGAAAAATATTTTTTCATCTCTTTTGTAGACAGATGATTGAATTTATAGTTTTTATTACCAAATAAAGCGTACGCTTCGCTAAAACTAATGGAAATAATTAGCTTTTTTATCCATTATGTGATGCACAATGGATCTCTGCGATGCTTATGACGACGTACCCTCCCATGTCTCTTAGCGTCAATGCGCTTACATTCCTTCGTTCGGTCTATTCATAAGGCAGAGGCCTGCTAAGCTGCCCCGGAGACTCATAGTCTGAGTTTAGTTATTTTGCTGGCTTCTCCGTGTCATCCTTCTTGTTATAGTTCGATGAAAAAAGTTTACACTGCCTCTTCGAGACAGTAGAGGTCGTTCATCATATGTTGCTCGTTAAAATGGACTTTCTTTTTACAAATACCATGTAATACCTTCAGTAATTTACCACAGAGTACTACCATCGACTGCTTTCCCCGTAAGGGATTTTGCTGGCGTGTGGTGTAATATTCATGAAGCAGTTTAAACGCTGCGTTATGACGAATCAGTGGTACCATTACTTTGAAAAGAATATTTCTAAGTTTCTTTCGTCCACGTTTAGAGATATGTTTTTGTCCCTTATGTTGACCAGACGAGCTTTCTCTTAATGTTAATCCCGCTAGTTTGATAAGTTGGCGTGGATTTTCATAAAGTGAAAAGCTACCTACTTCTGATAGTAAATCAACGATTGTCGCATTTCCTAAACCAGGAACTGATGCAAGTAGATCATATTCCATCGTTGTTTTAGCCATTTCGGCTAATTCATTGTTTACAGATTCAATTTCGCTTTCTAATAAGCGATACTGACGTAGGAGCGTGGCGATTTCATGTTGTGCCATCTGTGTCCCTTCTGATAATCCGATAGAGTTCTTCGCTACTTCAATAAGAAGCTTTGCTTTAGGTAACTGTGGAACTCTCATCCCCTCTACCTGACGGTAAAGAAATACAAGCTCTTCAGCTGTTTTCCCTTGAATATCCTTTGGTAATGGCGTCATTTCCAGTGTTGCAAGTGCCATCTTCCCGAAATTCGGAAAGACTTGAGTAAATTCTGGAAAGTAGCGATCTAGCCAACGAATGATTCGATTTTTAATAC
>NZ_JBNNTI010000030.1:0-52056 GCF_050278625.1 Viridibacillus sp. NPDC096237
ATATTCGAATTCATGGAACACTGGGCTATTTAACACCGGTGGAATTCAAGCAGCAGTCCTTATAAAAGTTGTCCAGTTTAGTGTTGACATACCAAGGCTTTACTAATTCCTTTTCTTCATAAAATTTCAAGGTATCTCTAGATACACCTAAAAATTTAGCTACTTGTCCAATTGTGTACATTATACTCTCCTTTATCATAGCTACATATTCTTTATCTTATTTCATATTATCAGTACGCCGAAAAATAATAATATAGGTTTTACTATAATAACTAAGTAACTACAATATGTAGCTCTTGGCAGTTTTATTTAAAGCGCCTAATAATAACGATGATCATCAATATCAAAACAATAATACCAGCCCCGACAGAGAAAAAGTGTTTGTTCCCTATCGTATTGAGCACAGTGGATTGTTGTTCATGCCTCATAACCGCCTTCAAAAACTGTCCATCCTTTACTTGAACAGCAATTGCTTTCTTCGTACTAATACCTTTAACTGAGAAGTATTTAGTTCCTTTTTTATATCGAAAAGTTCCCACCAAGTGATTCCATATCTGAATAACTCGTGACATGACCAATTTCTTTGTCTATTTCAGTGACAAGTTCATCAGTTACTTCATAAACGTAGCCATCCCAAGTAACGAGTGAATACACCCATGTAGTAGCAGAAGTATGATTAGTTAAGGCCATTAAACAAAAAGAAAATAAAGAGAGTAATGCTATTTTTCCATTTCAAGAAAATCCCTCCTTAAAGAATTTTACCTAGTTTAACATAATATAATGTTGGAATTAGAACAAAATGAAGAAAACTTGGTTATATTTTAAATAAGAGTTGAAGAGATAAGGGGGCTTTTGAATGGGAAGGTCCAAAGAATTAGTTATGCGGGAAATTCCACAATCCGAAATCGGACAGTCAATTGAATTATTAAACTATGTGTTTCAAATTTCTTTATCTATAAATAAGGACCGATTATTTGTAAATGCTAAAAGTAAACAGTTCGATGAAGGGCTAGCGCTTGGTTGGTTCGATCGAGAGCAACTTGTCGCACAAATTTTAAATTTACCATTTCAAGTAAATATTCATGGGACGATTTATGATATGAGTGGCATGACAGCTGTTGGTACGTATCCGGAGTATTCAAGCCATGGTTTGATGCATACACTAATGGTTGAAAGTATGAAAAGGATGCGTAAAGAAGGGCGACATATAGCTTATTTATTCCCGTATTCAATTCCTTATTATCGCAAAAAGGGATTTGAAATTATGAGCGATATTCTAGAGTATCAAGTAAAAGATACACAATTGCCCTTTTACAGAGATATTCCAGGACAAGTAAGACGTATGAAAGATGACTTTTCAGATCTTCGTGACGTATACAATAGGTATGCACGCAATACGCATGGTGCAATGAAACGCAACGCAATAGCTTGGAATGAGAAATTTCAAGAATCTTATTGGGAAGAGAAGTTTGAAGGTAGCGATACAAAATTGCAGGCTGCCGTGTACTATGACGATGATGGATTAGCGCTCGGATATATGTTTTACCGCATTATGGAGGAAGATTTCTATATTGATGAGCTTGTCTATTTGAAGGAAGTTGCGCGAAAAGCATTATGGAACTTTGTACATGCACATCGCTCAATGATTTATCATGTGTATGGTAAAACTTCTGGTAATGATGCGATTGCTTTTTTAATGGAGGATAGTGAGATTAAGCAAAATGTCTCCCCGTATTTTATGGCAAGAATTATTGATGTACAAAAATTTCTCGAGCGATATCCTTTTGCAAGTTCGAATTTCCTTATTCGATTAGCTATCATGGATTCACTTCTTGAATGGAATCATGGTACCTTTGAAATCACTGTCCAATCAGGTGAAGTGGCAGTTGAGAAGATTTGCAATGAGCTCGAGCCTAATACTGTACAAATGACGGTACAAACGTTTGTGACGATGTTCCTTGGTTATAAGCGTCCAACCTATTTGCATAGTATAGAAAGATTAAAAGGTGATACTGCATCTATTGCTTTACTTGAAGCAATCCTGCCAAACGCAGTACCAAGTTTTATTGATTATTTTTAGTTAGTGGAGTAGACATTACGAGTGAAATTTTGTATATTAAATGTAACTAAAAACGAAAGGGTGACCCAATTACATGAAGTACTAATCCTATTTTTCGAAAGCTCAGAATGAATCGCATTTAAAATCAGATGAAATACTCTGTTTATTCAAAATGCCTTCATTCCAGTGTTTTCAGAATAGGAATTGTATTCATGTGTTGGACAAAAAAAGAGACGTCTCTTTTTTCTGTGCACCCATGCCTCCTATTCTGATTGTAATAGGGGGCATTTTTTTGCCCCGATACATGAGGGGAGAGATTGTTATGATGTTATTAGAAGCACATAAATTGCAGTATTCAATTAGGGATAGAGAAGTTTTCAATATAGAGAAATTACAAATCAATGACCATGACCGCATCGGTTTAATCGGTAAAAATGGTTCTGGAAAAACGACGTTGCTGGAAGTGTTAGCAGCGTTGAAAGAGCCAGAGAGCGGTTATGTGAAAGCTTACAGTCCGCTAGAACTTGTACCACAGTTAAAGGAATCGACATCCGTAAAAAGTGGTGGGGAAGTCACAAAGGCATATATACAAGATGCATTAGCAAAGAGTGCCCGTCTACTAATAACAGATGAACCGACAACTCATTTAGACACGCATCATGTGGAATGGCTTGAAGGAGAGTTACTAAAAAGGGGCGGCGCATTATTAATCGTATCCCATGACCGCGCATTTCTAGATGCAGTTTGCACGAAAATTTGGGAGCTAGAAAACGGTGGACTAAAAGAATATAAAGGGAACTATTCCGACTATATTGAGCAAAAGAAAATAGAAAAAAAACAACACGAAGCATCTTACGAAAAATATACAACAAAGAAAAAAAAGTTAGAGGAAGCGTTAGTAATAAAAGAAAAGAAAGCAGCAAGAGCTGCAAAAGTTCCGAAAACGGTGAGTCAATTAGAAGCGTCCAAGACAAAACCGTATTTTGCGAAAAAGCAAAAGAAACTACAAAAAACAGCTAAAGCAATTGAAACGAGATTAGGGCAGCTAGAAAAAGTGGAGAAATTAAAAAATCCAGTTGCGATTAAAATGGATTTACCAAACGGTGAAACAGTGAAAGGCAAAATCATTATTCGAGTAGAAGATGTGGAAGGTCGAATTGGTGAGCGTTTGCTGTGGCAGAAAAGCAGTTTCCAAATTCGTGGAGGAGATAAGATCGCCATTACCGGGAATAATGGTAGTGGAAAAACGACTTTATTAAAGAAAATCCATGAACAAGAAAAAGGTATTACCCTTTCACCTGCAGTGAAGATCGGTTATTTTAGTCAAAACTTAAATGTGTTAAATGTTGAGAAAACTATTTTAGAAAATGTTACTGAACTATCGGTACAAGATGAGACATTTATTAGAACTGTGTTGGCAAGACTCCATTTTTATAGAGATGATGTGTATAAAAAGGTAGGGGTGCTCAGTGGTGGTGAGAGGGTAAAAGTAGCACTTGCCAAAATTTTTGTTAGTGATGTAAATACGTTGATGTTAGATGAACCGACGAATTTTCTTGATATAGATGCAGTTGAAGCATTTGAATCGCTCCTAAAAGAATACGAAGGAACAATTATCTTCGTATCTCATGATCGACGCTTTATAGAAAATATTTCAACCAGTCAGCTGAAAATTGAAAAAGAAAAAATACGACTATTTGAAGGACCTTTGAAAGAGAGAGTGCAAACAAAGAAAACGAGTGCACCCGATAATAAAGAAAATGAATTATTAATATTAAACTTGAAGATATCTGAAGTATTAGGACGACTCAGTATAGAACCTACAAAGGAACTTGAGAGTGAATTTCAACGATTAATAGAAGCAAAGCGTAAATTGTAAAAATAGAACCTCAAAAAGGGTGAAATAAAACCTTTTTGAGGTTCTATTTCTAACTAAGGTTGATTTTGGATATGACCCGTATAAAATACTTACATATGAAAAATATAAATAACGGTAATGAATTACAAAAGATTTTGGAAGCTTTGTCTAATCCACATCGATTGAAAATTATCGGTGTCTTTTCAGAAAGTAAGCAATATGTTGGCCAACTAGCAAGAGATTTGGGCATTAGTAGGCCTCTATTGTACTTACATATACAAAAATTAGAGGAAGTAGGCTTGATTTCGAGTTATATGGAGATCTCCGAAAGTGTAAGGTAATGAAGTTTTATGAACTAATATCTTTCCAGTTAGACATTAACGAGCAAATGATTAAGTCAGTAGTGCCTACATTAACATTCAAAAATAAAAAGAAAAAAGGGGAATGAAGAGATGAGTATGGTTTTTGACACAGGATTAGGTGACTCGATTTTTTTAATATTGAATTTTCTATCAGTATTTATGCCAGTACTAATTGCGATTATGTTCGTCATCTATACAATGAAAAAATACAACAGACGTGCGGATGAGAGATTGCAAATAGAACGTGAAAATCTACAAGTTCAACAAAAAACGCTAACAGAAATGAATAAGCGTATCGTGAATATAGAAAAAATGCTAAAAGAGGTTGAATAAATAAAAAATGGACATACTAAAATTGAAGGAACATTAGATGAAAGAAGTTTCCAAATTAGGCGTCATTAAATAGAAGGGCAAGATCATCAATTTAATCAAAATAAAATAATAACTAATAGGAAAAAAATTATAATAAAGGTATATTTTAAAATATTTTCAAAATAATTTAAAAGATTGAATTTTAATGAAAAGCCCTATTTGACAAGGTTTGTGAGCTATTTGAGAGGGAAAATGTAATGTGGAAATCAGTTCTTTTGTTTTTTATTCTTCATAACACTTGCATATTTCGTAAGTGCATGGTATTATGAAGTTAGTTATTTTTGTTCGGTGCAAAGGGCAGTATAAGTTTGACTTGTCGTCTGGACCATCACTTTGGACAAGGATAGTAATACAATGTGTGGATATCACACTAGGAGGCAACAATAATGGAACAAGGTACAGTAAAATGGTTTAACGCAGAAAAAGGTTTTGGATTTATCGAACGCGAAAACGGAGATGACGTATTCGTACACTTCTCAGCAATCCAAAGTGAAGGATTCAAATCTTTAGACGAAGGTCAAAAAGTTACTTTCGACGTTGAGCAAGGCGCTCGTGGCGCTCAAGCTGCTAACGTTCAAAAAGCTTAATTTGAACTAGCTGTCGAAAAACCGACTCTCTTTTGAGAGTCGGTTTTTTATTGTCTTTTTTATTTTCCATAGTGTGGCGAACAATGGTGCATTTACTAGATAGCTCATAAACTGATATTACGAGGCTTAGAGCATTAATAATTGCTTCAATACGTTTAGGTATAATACTTTGGAGAAAAGTGAAACATAAGATTAGAGCAATATAGTGAAACATCATATATTCTGTTAACTTCTGTAATCGAACTATTTCAACTTCAAATTGAAAAAAATTAATTATGAAGGTGTTGAAAAAAGTGAAGGAAATTTACGCAGATTTACATATTCATATTGGTCGTACCAAAAGTGGTAGGCCCGTTAAAATTACCGGTAGTAAGAGATTAACTTTAAGGCGCATTTTAGAAGCAGCGAGTGAACGGAAAGGTATTGACCTAGTAGGTATAATAGATTGCCATTCACCTGAGGTTATCGAAGAAATTGAAGAGATGATACAAAACGGCGAGATGGTGGAACTTGTTGATGGAGGGTTACAGTTTGGGCAAGCTACTTTGATACTTGGTTCTGAAATTGAAATTTACGACGAGAATTGTCATGGACCAATTCATGTTCTTGCCTATTTTCCTACTATTGAAATTATGAAAACTTTTTCAATGTGGATGAGTGGCTATGTGAAGAATATCAATTTAAGCTCTCAGCGTATTTACTGCGATGGTATTACACTCCAAAAGAAAGTGCATTCACTTGGAGGTTTATTTATTCCTGCACATGTTTTTACCCCTTTTAAAAGCTTATATGGTAAAGGTGTTTTATCTAGTTTAAGTGAGGTGTTTGATCCAGCTATAATCGACGGTATTGAGCTTGGTTTAAGTTCTGATACGTATATGGTAAGAGGCATTAAAGAGTTAGAACAATATACCTTTTTAACGAATTCAGATGCCCATTCAGTAGGTAAAATTGCAAGGGAATATCAAAAGGTGAGGCTTAATCATGCAAGTTTTGCTGAATTACAAAAAGCTCTTCAAGAAAAAGGTGGACGTGCTATCGTCGCTAATTACGGCTTAAACCCATTACTTGGTAAATACCATCAAACGGTTTGTGCTGGATGTGCTGCAAAAGTAGATGAAGGCGTATCTGAATGCCCAATATGTCATAAACATAACATTATTAAAGGTGTTGCCACGAGAATTAAAGAACTATCTGAAAGTGAGGAGAGTGTACGACAAAGGCCTCCATATATTCATCAAGTTCCACTAGATTTTATACCAGGGCTCGGACCTAAATCGCTAGATCGATTGCTTCTTGCTATTGGGACAGAAATGAATATATTGCATAAAGCTAGCTACAAAGAACTAACAGCAGTAGTGCCCGAAAAATTAGTTCGTTATATTGATCAGTCTCGCAAAGGTGAGTTATTAATAGAAGTTGGTGGTGGAGGCAAGTATGGCAAGGTACAAAAAGAAGAATCTTAATTATTTTTGTGTAAAAAGCTTTCAACGAATGGACTAGCCATTTATCGAAAGCTTTTTTTGTTTATCTATCTGAGTTGCTTTGACTTAAAAGATGTTGATATTCTTCATCGATTAGCGCAATGTCCAATCGTTCAAACAAAGGTTCTACAGATTGAACGGATGTCGGTAATTCGATTAATTCATGCCAAGATATATCTGTAATTCCAAGCATATTGCGAATCTTTTTTGTTGAGAATGGTATGAATGGTTCTAGTAATTGCGATAAATTCGCAATAATATAGACACATGTTGCAAGTGTATTTGTACATCCAATTTCATCATTTTTTACCTGTAACCATGGTTGCTGCTCATCAAAATATTTATTGGCTGAGCGGATGTAAGAAAAGATTTCTTCAAGTGGTGTTTTAAAATGCCCTTGTTCAATCGCAATACCTACCTCATTATAGAGCTTTTGCGTGTGAAGTTTTATTGAATCATTAAGAACGCCTTTTGGAATTTGTTTATCGAATGATTTTTCGATAAATTTTAATGTCCTATTCACAAAATTTCCATAAGCCCCTAAGAGTTCGCTATTATGGCTATAAATAAATTCGCGCCAAGAAAAGTCTGTATCACGGTTTTCTGGTGCATTGATTGTCAAGAAATAACGAATTGTATCAGCATCATATTTTTCAATAATATAAGGTATCCATACTGCCCAGTTTCGACTTGTAGAGAGCTTTCGTTTCTCAAGTGTTAAGTATTCATTTGACACAATATGAGTAGGGAGGGTTGGGCTATTAAGCCCTATCAAAATACCAGGCCAAATGATTGTGTGAAAGGGAATATTATCTTTGCCGTGAACGTAATAAGAGATTGTGTCGTTATTCCAGATATTTTGAACGTTTTCCTGATGTTGTTTTGCCCATTCTAAACTGGCTGTATAATATCCTGACACTGCCTCAATCCATACATATATTTTCTTACCATCAAACCCGTCTATTGGTACATCGATTCCGTTAGGTAAATCTCTTGTAACGGCTCTATCGGGTAAGCCCTCAGATAAGTATCGTTCAGATAAGTCGATTGCATTTTGGCGCCATGCTTTTTGTTCCTTTGCATTTTGAACATAGTGTTCTAAAGCGTTTTGCAACTTGCTAAATGCAAAGTAAAAATGTTCAGTTTCTTTTACGATGGGTTGATTTCCACATATTTTACATCTTCTATCGATTAAATCAAGTGGATCTAATATAGTTGAGCAATGATCACATTGATCACCGCGAGCCTTACTACAGCAAACTGGACAGATTCCTTCTACAAAACGGTCCGGAAGAAATTGCTGATCATGTTCACAGTATGTTTGTTCAATTGTCTTTTTATACAAAAAGTCGGAATCTAGTAGGTCCAGGAAAATACTCTTAATGGTTTGATGATGATGTTCGGCATCCGTACGCGTATATAAATCGTAAGTAAAACCGAGTTTGTTAAAACAAGTAGTAAATTCTTCATGATATCGATCTGCAATTTCTTTTACGGTAACACCTTCTTGATTTGCTCGGATAGAAATAGGTGTCCCATTACAATCGCTACCAGATACATAAAGAACTTGTTCTTTCTTTAATCGATAATACCTAGCCAAAATATCTCCTGGTAATAATGCAGCAATATGCCCTAAATGTAATGATCCATTCGCATAAGGCCAAGCTCCTCCAATAACAATACTCATTTATAATTTCCCTCCTAAAATAAAAAAACTCGCCCCAATCAAATTAATTGATCAGGACGAGGATATATACTCGTGTTACCACCTTCATTTGCAAACAGCTCACACTATTTACCTTCATCAGTACACCATTTAAGGGATACAGCTGCTGTTATAACGAGTGCCTTTCTCGTCGTAGCCTACTAAATAAATCGTTCGGTACGAAGCTCAGAGGTCATTTTCGAATAGTTAAGTTCACTTCATTCCCACCGACAGAAGTTCTCTTGGCAACTTAATTTACTCTACTTTTCCTCATCAACGCGTATTTCTATATGTTGGAAGTAATTATAAAGTACTATTAATGAAAAAGCAAGTATATGTCAAATGGACAATCATTGGCTGAATGAGAATGCGTCAAACAATATGATATAATTATTTAATTTTTCGAAATTGGAGGAAGACTATGCAAGCTGTTAAAAGAATTTTACAGTTTTTAAAACCGTATAAATGGTTGGTGATTTTAGGGCCATTATTGGTGGTTGTCGAAGTGACTCCTCTTAAAAGCCCTACCAATGCACTAACAATCATTAGCAGGCCCATTTTCACTACGTATGTATGATCTTGATTAGCAATACCTGTATCTATAATATGTTGCATAATAGTCGGTTGAATTAAGTCCATTGCATCTTCAATGCAAGGACAGCCATCCATTTTGCAACGGATATACGAATGGATTTATATAATACAATTACTTATTTTCACAGGCTCTGGAGTTATTACGTTGTTTGGACAAGAGAAAAAGACGACTGCAAATTTCTTCAATATCAAACGGAAATTAAGTCAGGTGGAACGAATTTAAGTCAAGGACAGCGCCAATTGTTGGCAATTGCAAGGGCCATTTTAGAAGATGCTGATATTCTTATTCTTGATGAGGCTACTTCTAGTGTAGATACACGAACTGAGGTACAAATTCAGAAAGGCCTAAAGCATTTAATGATAGGTCGTACGAGTTTTGTTATAGCACACCGTTTAAAAACGATTGAAAATGCCGATAAAATACTTGTTATTAAAGACGGAGAAATAATAGAGCGCGGCAATCATAAAGAACTCATAGAGCAACAAGAATTTTATTCTGAATTACAAAGGAAATTAGATATTCTCCCAATATCATCTTGAGTGAAAATGAATGATTATGGTTATTAATACCCATAATCATTCATTTTCTATATAGAGTAAATAGACATTATGGTATTTTTGATAAAAATAGCTGAAAATTAATATTTAATTTATAAATATACTATAAAATACTTCATTTCTCTGTTCAATAGTCTTGGGTTTAGCGGTGTGTGGACGATGTTTTGCCCTATTTTTTCATTGATTTTGTTTTCTTTAATTATAACGATATAATTTTGCTGTATAATTAGTACTATTAGAAATGGGGTTTGGTTAATATGGATAAGGACCTAAGAAATATACATCATCTAGAAGAATCACCGCTTATTCGTTGGAACAAAAATGAACCTAATGAGTTTTTACAACAATTCGTAGCTAAGCTAAAAAGTTTGAATATGATTCTCTCTACGAATACTTATGTTAAAGGAACCAATAAAGTGCTTGAGCGAATTATAGAAGATGCTCAAAATCAAACAATGATTTTACTTATAGGAATGACTGGATCAGGTAAAACAAGTCTAGTAAATGCACTTCTTAAAAGAACTGTATTACCGTCGAAAATGGCAAGGGCTACAGCTGTCAACACAATGATTCGATACGGTCAAATAGAAGAAGTTAAGGCTTATTTTCTTGATGGTCAAGTTGCGAGTTTTGACCTTGATAAAGTGGAGCTATTTACGACATCTGATACGTTTAGTGCGGAAATCTTACGTGAAAATCTAGATTATATAGAGGTTTATGTAAATAATGATTTATTAAAAAAGGTTACCTTAATTGATACAATACCTCTAGAACCTATTAACGAGGAATCAGCATATGTTAAAGAGTCCATTTTAAATCGTGCGGATGATTTGTATTGGATATTCCACTGCGATACTAAGCCTACACAAAGCGAGTTAAAGCTACTTGGAAAATTACAAGAGAGGAAAAACAAACCCCTTGCCATCATTAATGCAATTGATATTCATGAATCGGCGTACGATCAATTTATTGCGGAAAAAAGTGAAATGTTGTCACGCTATTTCCGTAAGATAATAGGAATCTCTGTAAAGAATGCTGAAGAGGCAGTTTCGTTGGATGAAGAGAAATGGCAACAAAGTCAGTTCGATTTTCTATTACAAGAAATCGAGAAATCACATGCCAGCCAATCAGACCATGTGTATTTAATAATGGATCGTTTCATAAAATGGCTAAAGAGGTTCCAAACAGAAGTGGAGTTAATTCCACAAAGAGAGCCCTATCTATCGGCATATAACTTATTAGAAGAGCACCAATTAGAAAAACAAACGGAATCCACTCGAGAAAAAGATGAATATCAAAAGTTGAATACGTTTGAAAGAGAGTATCGTCAAGCTAGTCTTGTCTTTAAAGACGTGCAAACGCTTTATCAGTTAATACAAGTAATTTCTAACAATCCGCATTTAAAAACTTTCGATGTTATGGTCTTTGTCGAGTATGCAAATGACTATTTAAAGGCTGTTAGAGAATATCGTACATTGCTTCAAGGTTACAAGAAAGAGTTTAACCATGGCGCTAATCATCAGCGACATATAGCGAGGAAACGTGGGTTGAAAACAAAGATTAATAGTGAGCAACAAAGTGAACGATCGAGTAAGTTGACTGAGCCACTTCAGGCATTACATAAGATAATCGATCAACAATACAATAAAATTCTTGAATTGGAAACTCAGCTTTTCAACGAATATGAAAAAATAAATCAGCAATTGAACAATATTGCGAGTAGCCATCTCACTAGAATTTTAAAAAAGGTCAGTTTAATCAGTACTGAACGAAAGAAAAAGAAGCAACAGTTGGAAAAAGCAATAAGACAGTTAAATAGTTTTAATAATATTTTAGAAGCAAAAGAATTTGTGGAGACATTTGTAGGACAGCTCATTGAGCAAAAGGATCTTATAGTGACAAAAAAGGAACGTCTCTCACTGATTGAAACATTAGTGAAGATTAAAAGCATAAGATTATCACATCAAGCATTAATTGCTAGTACACAAATCGAAGATCAAAATAATAGCATATCTAGAGCTCAATCCAACATTTCTACACAATATAAATTGCAAAGGCTAACACTGACAATAGATGATATGAAATCAGAAATTGAAGAACCACCAATATTTAGCGGAATAACAGAATAATAAAGCGGAAGATACTTATCCCAGTAGTAGATGGGTATGAGTATCTTTTTTATTTACTTAGTTATCTTCTACAAAAGCTTATTTAAAACGAAGGAATCTCTATTCATCTGGCTATGTCACAGGAAAGATCCGGTTTTCCGAAGCTTACTGCTCGCTTTCCGCGGGCGAGCGCCGAGCCGCTTCGTCGCTACGTTCCTGCAGGGTCTCGTCTGTCTCGCTTTCCCGCAGGAGTCGAGCGGACGCTTCTCCAAACTAATAAGATGCTACCTTCTACTATTCTATTTCCTCATTCATTTTAATAATTGAAAGTAAGATAATATTGAAGTGATGGAAAATGATGACGAGAAACCAAAATCAAGAACGAGACCAATTAAAGTATTTGATTTATAGTAATGTGAAACTTTATCTTAATTGCAACGTAAATAAAATACGTTAGTGTAAATTAATAGGAGGTTCGATTTATGTCCATTATTCTTGATGTACTAAACTTAGTAATTTATTTACCATTTTTTAGACCAGATGAAGAAGATATTTCAAAAAATATCGAAGTAATAAAAAAACAAAATTGGTATATGTCTTTATTAGAGGATGCTGAATTGAAAAGATTAATTGTACATGATAAAGATGTTAGACAAATAATTGGGCGATTTAATAATGAGAAATTAAGTCGAAAGAGTTATCAAATCAAGTGTCAACATAAAATTGAAGAAGCTTTAAAGGGAAAAATAGTAGCATAACATGAAAAATAAAAACTTGATTCTTGATTCTAATGTAAGAACTGAACCCCGGATAGTAGACACTTTAAAAAAAGTGACTTTATTCGGGGTTAATACTTAGCCCGTTTCAGGTATCTATCTTTCTTAGCTATATTAAAATAATCATAGTTAAAAGGTGATTATCCAACAACTAATTAAACTAAAAGACTAATGGAATTGCAGAAAAGCGTGCAATCGAAGGGAAGATATGTATGATAAAAGAACAATTAAAACAAAAAGCGCAAGCAATTGGGGGTATTCCATCTGGATATGAGCTTGAAATTGAAGATTACAGAGAAAACGAACTGGATAGCGATACTATTTTCGTCTGGAAAGACCCACATGATGAAGAAAATGGAATTTGGGTTACATTAGACCGAGATAGTCAACTAATTGGTTTAACAAAGTATACTTCTTCGAAAAGCACAATAGAGCACTTAGCAAACGAACGCTTACAGGAACTGGCATTACAATTTGTTTTTGATCATTACCCAAATGCATTCGAACAATTTACCCTTGAAAAAATAAAAGAAAGACAGGGCGGTAGATTGCAGTTTACATATAGCCAATATGAATTAGAGTTATTCCTTCCCCTCACGGGTTTTTTTGTTGAAATAACAAAGAGTGGTGAAATTGTGTGCTTTCGTTACGATGGAGTAGCAGAAAAGATTATTCATCCCGATAAGATTATACATAAAGACGAGGCAAGAAGTATTTTATTAAATGAATTAATAATGGAAACGACAATAGATGTTCTTAGCAAGGAAGTATATGAGGAGGGCGATGATTTGTCACATCTCATGTATGAACCGTGCTTGCGAAGCCATCAACTACTAGCTGATGGAAAAACTCCAGAAATCGAAAGGGAAGAAGAGATTTCAAGACAGCTCATCCCGTTACCTAAACCAACGAAAACAACAACAAAGGATGTAGATGCTTTTATCGGATTGGATCGTTCCATTTTCCAACAAATTCGTGAGCAAGAAATGGGCGATACGATTGGTACAGTCTGGCGAATAGCCAAAGATGAACCTGAACTCTCCGATCGTAGCTTCGAAGGCTTTTTCAAACAAAGAAATGATAAAACGATTAAAATTATCACTTATAAAGATAGCGGTCGGCTAAAAGGTGTATATTCTTTTCTTGATCGAAAAGGATCATTACAATTAAGCATGAATGAATGTGAGGAAATTGCCATGCAGTTTTTATATAAACTTTATCCGCAAGCTGATCAGTTTTTCCGCATGAAGGCAGATACAGAAGAAGACGAGACAAATGCATGTTTTCACTTAGAATTGTATCATTGTGGCATTCACTTAAGATTCGGATTTACATGCATAACTGTCAATCGAACCACTGGACATATCGATAATTATCTGGGACCTGATATTCACCCGGAATTAATCGCCGGCCTTCCTTCTGAACCTGCTATTTCCAAGGAACAGGCAAAAGAATTATTCACCAGCTTGTTTGATGTTGAGCTGCAATGGCGTAAGGAATATACTGATGATTCAGAAGGGTATTATCAGCTCGTATACATTCCAATGTATCCAAATCTCGAAGGTGATTTGGCGTTTATTGAAGCTGAAGATGCTAGGGTCATTGTGAAAAAGGATTTATTTTAATGAAAAAGTTTTATATTCCCACAGTTAAAATTAATTGAACAATAATGGAATTATTATTTGAAAATATGGTTTAGAAGCAGAATGGGAATAGAAGTCTGCTTCCGGAGCTCCTAATTAGAAGGTCCCTTTTTAACAATATCAACAGTGAAAATTAACGAAATAATTAAATATTCAGTATAAAATATTTTTCCAATATGTTACAATGTTTTTATCAAATAAAAGGAATGATTTTAAATGGGTATTCGAGCATTAATTAAATAACACCCCTTTCAGCTATTAAAAAAGGAGTGTAAATAATGAAAAAGAATGATCAATTTTATGATAAGCAATACGAATGGATGAATAAATTCACTGGAGTGGCAATAGGCCAGTATCATCATGAATTAGTCGGATTAGTAGAGAAAAATAGTCAGCAAGGGCCGTTGCATCTATTAGAATTAGGTAGTGGAAACGGTGAATTCGCAGTTGCTGCAGCGTTGCGAGAACATCAGGTTACTACTGTAGATATAATCCAACTAGCAATTCAGAAAATGATTCATCTCGCTAAAGAAAATAATGTGACCAAGCGAATGCACGTTCATCATGATAGTTTCTATACTATTCAGTTTGCTGATAAATTCGATGCCATCTGTTATTGGGATGGTTTTGGTGTTGGAGCAGATGAAGACCAGCAATTATTACTCAGTAATATAGATATCTGGTTAAAACCTGGTGGTAAAGCTTTCATAGATGTATATGCTCCTAATTACTGGAGAAAAACGGCAGGTCAATTTGTTAAGATATCTCAGAAGATTCATAGACAATATGACTACGATTTAGAGAATAATAGAATGTTAGATTCTTGGTGGCTGTCAGAAAATCCAGATGAAAAAAAGCAACAATCCTTGCGTTGCTATGATGTAGTAGAATTTGAAAAACTGATAACAAGTACTTCATTATCTATTGAAGAGATTATTCCAGGTGGCAAAATGGACTATAATAGCTGGGTATATCATGAAAGAGTATCTTTAAATGAAGCTATGATGTACACAGTAATTCTACAAAAAAATGAGGTTAGACTATGAATTATTCTGTCCGACAGGCAACAATTCTAGATGTAGCAGGTATTGCGAAAGTACATGTAGATAGTTGGCGCACTACCTACAAAGGCATTATGAGACAAGACTTCTTAGACAATCTAACATATAGCAGTAGGGAAGCATTATGGCAGCGTAGTATCGAAAGTGAAGGGAATCTTATTCTTGTAGCTGTAAATGAAGAAGAACAAATCGTAGGGTTTACTTCTGGTTCTAAAACACAAGAAGGTGAATACCCGAACTATGATGCGGATGTTACTGCTATCTATTTATTTCAGGAAGAACAGGGAAAAGGGATTGGCAAAGCTATGTTACATCAGCTATTTGCAGGGTTTAAAAAATTGAATTACAGTTCTTCGATTGTTAAAGTTTTAGAAGACAATTCATCTTGTCGCTTTTATGAGGCGATGGGTGCAGAATTCATCGATTCAAATACAATACAAATCGGTGGTAAAAAATTAGAGTTACTTACCTATGGTTGGACAAGAATATAGCAGGGTAAAAACATGAAAGCAGCCGATTTTAATTTCCGGCTGCTTTCTCTATTTCTCCTTCTTGTAGTAATTTGAATATTCAATCAATCACCAAAGGCAAAAATTAATTCTGTCTCGCAAACAATTTCTCCATCTACAGTAGCGATTCCTTTACCTTTCCCAATAGGACCTATTACTCGAGTAATTTCTACTTCTAGACGAAGTTGGTCTCCCGGTTTTACTTGGCGTTTAAAACGGCATTTATCAATTCCGGCTAAAAGTCCTAAACGTCCTTCATTGCCTTCTTTAGTAAGCATTACAATTGCACTTACCTGAGCTAATGCCTCTACAATTAATACACCGGGCATAATTGGGTAACCAGGGAAGTGTCCATTAAAAAATTCTTCATTTGCTGTTACATTTTTAATACCAGCTGCTCTTTTCCCTTCTTCTAATTCTATTACTCGATCAACTAATAGAAAAGGGTAGCGATGTTTAATGATTTCTTGTATTTTTTGTGTGTCTAACAATATGTTTTCCTCCATAATCATAAATTGATTCCTCTTTATATTAACACCTGGTGCTAATAGTTAGTAACATTTTTTTGTGGATTATTAAGAAAAACTTCTTAGTAGTTATTTAACTTGATAGGAAAGGATTGGACTATATTGCATTAAAAAAGCGTTCAACAAGTGCTAGAGCACAGGTTGAACGCTTCATTGTTTTTAAAAGAATACTTTTTCAGTATTGTATTTCGCGCGGAAATGATTGATAGCAAAAGTTTCATAAATTTCACGTTCCATTTGATCTTCAACAACGAATACTTCAATTTTATGAACTTCGTTACGGTGATCTTTAATTGGTGAAACGTTATCTTCAAAGTGTTTTTTCACACGTTGACGGATTTTACGTGCTTTACCTACGAATAAAAGCTCATTTTCTTTGTTAAAGAACATGAAAAAGCCGCCTTTATCACGAGGGATTTCATGGAAATCAATAAATCCATAAATTGAAGGGATAATCGCGTCCCCTTCTTTAATTTTTTGTTCACGTTGACGAATTACTACGTCTGGTTTTGG
This sequence comes from Viridibacillus sp. NPDC096237, assembly GCF_050278625.1. Taxonomy (NCBI): domain Bacteria; kingdom Bacillati; phylum Bacillota; class Bacilli; order Caryophanales; family Caryophanaceae; genus Viridibacillus; species Viridibacillus sp. NPDC096237. The sequence goes on from NZ_JBNNTI010000030.1 coordinate 16,717, forward strand.
CATTTCAATTTTGATCAAAAAAATTCACGTCCTCATTATTATATAGTAGTTAATGCTACCATAGTTGTGCTGGAAAAGCTATCTGATTTAGTCGTTGCCCAAATAGTTGTCTATTATAAGAAAATTGACCATTTATTCAATTTCTCTTCAACAAAAATAACACGTTAGAGGACGAAAATCATTGTTTTTTTCTAAATTTTTAACGAGTCTATTAATTTAAGTATTACATATATAGGGTGAATCAATCAGTATCTACTGTCAGCTCAAGTTGTGCAGTGATTTCGATTCCATTAAGTGCTTGTGTAGCAAGACGATCTGCCTCGGAATTCTCTTTACGTGGTATAAGTTCGTAGCTAGGACGAATGCCAAGTTCTTTTAATTTCTCATCAATTCGATCGGCCCAGGACGATAATTCTTTCTCTAATAACGCCCATTCCCCGCTCATCTGGTTGATGACAACCTGAGAATCTCCAATGAAAACGACAGGTAGATGATGTACATTTAATCTTTCTAGCTCCTTTAGACTTAAATGAAGCGCTGCATATTCTGCCTCGTTATTTGATTTCAGTACCTCAGAAGGAGCATTCTTCCTCAGCCTATACGATTTCCCACTTTGTTCAAAATATATAACACAGCCTAAACCCGATGTGCTAGTCGAGCGATCAAATCCGCCATCGAAATAAACTGTTATATTATGCGGTTCGGTTTCAATTTCTTTAATATATCGTTTCAATTCCTTAATCGTCCAAGTGCTGTCGAACGAATCGGTAAATGTAATACTTTTAACACGACCTGTTCGCTCAATGTCTTCGGCAATTATTAGTCCTTTTGTAGCAGGCATCTCCTCAGAGCGAAATGTGGTTTCCGTTCCTCTTGGCGTTTTGTATATCCATTCGATTGAAATGTTCATATATAATCCTCCTATACGTCTGATTTAATATTTCCCGAAGTAAAAAGCTATTTATTTTAGAATTTGTAGTAGGAATTATTATATTCATTTATTAGTCCTGGATTCATGGAAAATCGAAAAAAAGTGAAGAGTTAATAATTCTTAACCGGAAGAAAACACTATATGCTTAATTTTTTTAGTATGTAGAACATTATTCATTTTATGAGATTACATTGTTTGTAAAAGTTAATTTTTCCTCTAGACAACATAATTATACCCGAAAAAATCCGTGAATTTATTTTAAGGAAACTTTTTACACAGTTTAAGTTAAGTGCTCTTTATGGAAGTTGGTTTATCAGAAAGTATAATTTATTGCATTCAGTAAATATTAAGGTAACGGCGTTTCTTGAAATAATTATTAAGCTTGGTAGGTGATGTATTGACACGTAAGCATATATTAATACTAACTGTTTGTGCATTAATCATCTCAGTATTTTACGCTGGTTTCAGTATCGCTGCTGACAAGGGACGGCGATACTATGAAGGAACAGGGCAAATGCTTTGGGATATTAATACCAAAGAGAAGATTATCGCCATTACATTTGACGATGGACCACATCCACGATACACAGGACAAATTTTAGACTTATTGGCTAAATACAAAGCCAAAGCTACTTTTTTTGTTATTGGGGAAAATGCAGAAAAGCATCCTGATTTAGTTTTACGGGAATATAACGAAGGACATGAATTAGCTAACCACACATTTACACATCCGTATAAGACAACGCCTAAGCAATTTGAAAAAGAACTAAAAGAGACCAATGAAATTATATACGGTATTACAGGCTTTTCTCCAGTGCTGTTTCGTCCTGTAGGTGGGCAATATGATGAAAAAATGATCGATATTGCCACGAAGAATGGATATAAAGTTGTAATTTGGTCTTGGCATCAAGATACAGAAGATTGGAAAGGAATTTGGTCTCAAAAGATCATAAATAAAGTATTGAAAGGTTCTAAGCCAGGTGATGTGATTCTATTTCACGACGGAGGCGGGAATAGAACTCAAACTTTAAAAGCGCTTGAGAAAATAATACCTGAACTTCAAAAGCAAGGGTACAAATTTGTCACCATATCAGAGCTAATTGACAGTGTGAATGGAAAAGTTAGTAATTAAAGGTACTTTAATCGCTAATAATTCATATGAAAAAAACGCCGAATTGATTTCTGTAGATGTAATAATAAATTTGATCTTTTCAAAAAATGTTTGTCTAATTGAAAAAAAAATATGAATGCGTTTGGCAGACCATCTGCTGAACGCTTTTTATTCAATGGAATTGAAAATTATTTGGAGATACGAGTGAAGAAATTTGTATATTATTCTAAATAATGGGTGTTTTGTATGGTGTTTTTGTATATCATGTTCCAATAATGTAGTATTTTAATATCATTGAATAATCATTTACTTATTATATAATAAGTGATAGTTACAATTATCGATGAAATAATAGGTCTTTATATTTATTTTTGTTTAGGTTGGTGAGAAGATTTAGCATGTCTGAAAATCGTTGTTACATACATAAAGTGAAATCAGCTGAGGTATTAGTAGACGAGAAAATTGTTGTGTACTGCCCTAAATGTGCTGAAGCTAATATACATAAAATTGTTTTACAAGAAGAGAAAATTTTAAAATCTGATGAATTAGCAGGTATACGAAAAAGACGGCATATTGCAATGAATGAGCTTTGGAAGAGTACCGCGTTAGCATTTTACTTAGAATGCCTACCAATAATCATCGTTTTGTTTACTCATTCACCTAGAAGTTTACCCGAATACTTATCGGGAGTAAAAGATCTGTATAGTCAGTTCCTATTCCAGCCAATTGTTCAACTCGTTGCCATAGGTTTTATAGCTCTTGGGGGGTATTTTTGGATAGCTGCTATTAAAAGTTTGAAAGCGTTGAAAAAAGAGGAAGCTATATTACTGAAACCTTTTGCAAATGAAGCTGAGGTGCATGAGAAATTCCAAACACCAACTAAAATAAATCAAGTGAATGAGTTTGTGCGAAATGTTAAAAAGAAATACGATAGTAATTTCTTTAGTCAACGTAAAGTTCATCAAATGAGCCCATATGATTTCAAATTGTATTTGGCGAAATTATTGCAAAAACTTGATTTTGAAAATATTCGTCTAGCTCGAGATGATCGTGACTTTAAAGTGGACATATTTGCTGATGGGCCAAACGGTAAAGTGGCGTTCCGTTGCATTAATAATGTCAATTTAGTCAATATGGATGAAGTACATAAAATTGCTGTTGAAAAAGTTTATTATGATTGCGACTCTTCTATACTAGTAACGACTTCAAATATAACAAAGGATGCTTTAGATTTAGCAGTAACTTTGCGAGTGACTATATGGAATGATCAAGTATTAAAAGAAAAAATAATCTCTATTGAAAATGAACAATGGAGTGACCATTTACAAGACTTTTATGATTACTCAGATCAAAATCTGAAAAAATATACAGAGTTTGAGATGAGAAGATTAGCTCAATCTTGAAGTTATATCAAAGTTATCTTGCTAATAAGTTGGGTAACTTTTTTTGTGTAAAGATATATTTATATTTGGAAGCAGGGATTGTTATGAAGGTTCATAATCGTATAAAGGAAGTTCGTAAGCAAAAAGGCATTCCCCAACTACAAATTACGTGCCAAACGATTACCGCCATTGAAAATCATAAATACAATCCAAGTCTTGAATTAGCCTTGAAATTGTTGCAATACTTTGATCTGCCGATAGAAGAGTTATTTACTTTGGAGGCGAGTGAGAAACGAAAAAGTTAATTACTGTAATGTGAATTTTCTGAATTCTATTGACTTGATACCAATATATTACATATGATAGTCACAGAGACAAGGGGGCTATTTTTATGATTAAAGAAGAATTACTTTTAATTCCGGGGCCTACACCGGTAACAGATGAAATTTATAATGCACTTGCAAGCGAGACGAGAGGACATACGGATCCACGTTTTGCAGCAATTTACAAAAATGCGATAGAGAATACAAAGAAAATGTTCAATACAGATGGTGAAGTATATGTAGTGGCTGGTTCTGGGACATTAGCGATGGAAATGGCATTGATTAATACTGTTGCAGTAGGAGAGAAAGTACTAGTAGTTAGCCATGGCTACTTTGGCGATCGATTCATTCAGCTAGGACAAGCGTTTGGTATTGAGGTAGATGTTTTACAAGCTGAATGGGGCCAACATATTTCGATTGAAGAGGTAGATGAAAAATTAACAATAGGTGGTTACAAGGCAGTCACTGTAACGCATGCAGATACGTCAACAGGCGTTGCAGCTAATTTAGAAGAATTAGTACCAGTCGTGAAAAAGCATGGTGCTCTATTTATTTTAGATGGTGTTTGTGCGACTGCCGCAATGGAAGAAGATATGTCAAAAAACTATGGTAACCCAGAATATAAAATTGATGTGATCTTAACAGGGGCCCAAAAAGCAATCGGAGTGCCACCGGGCTTAGCCATTGTAGCATTCAATCAAACTGCACTTCTAGCAAGAGAGAAATTAGGACGAATTCCTGCATACTATGTTGATATCAATAACTGGAGACCAGTAATGGACAATCCAACGAGTTATTTCGCGACACCACCAGTTAATCTTATTTACGCATACGATGTATCGATGAAAAATATTGTAGCTGAAGGCATGGAAGCACGAATTGCTCGCCATAGGACTTATGGAAAAGCTGTAAGGTCTGCTTTAAAAGTATATGGCATGACACCGCTTGCTTCAGAAGAGGCCGCTACTCCAACATTAAGTTGTATTCTGTATCCAGAGGGGATTAACGATGCAGAATTCCGCACAACACTTGCAGAAAAAGGTGTAATTGTAGCGGGATCACTCGCACATCTAGCGGGAAAAGCATTCCGCATTGGCCATATGGGCAATACGACAGCTGAAATGTTAGAGGAAGCAATTGTGAAAATAGGAGAAACGTTGCAAAAGCTTGGCCACGAGGTAGATATTTCTGAAGCTTGTACGCAACTCAAGGAAACTATGCAAGCTACGTATTAAATGGATAGTGATTACTTTATAAAAACCTTTATTTATCAATGTTTAGGGGTCTTGATAGGGGAAGGTCCCCCAAAAAGACCCCCAAAAAGAGCAAAAAAATAAAAAATCAGTTGTTTTCTAGCATATTTTTGAACACTTCAATTGTTTGGTTTTTATTTTCGTCTACCGCATGGGCATAAACTTTAAACACCATTTCTTCTGTATCACCCAAACGGCTAACAACAGTCACAACATCAACTCCACTACTAATTAACAAACTTGCATACGTATGTCTTAATGTATGAGCTTTTACCTTAAATCCAAGTGTCGCTTGCAACTCTAAATGCTTTCCTAATAGCTGATGTATTGATAGGCTTTCCGAAATTAGAAGAAATAAAAAATAAGATTCTTTATTGAATTTATGTCCAAATCTTAAATGTGTTTTTTTCGCTGTTAATTTATACTTTTTTAGCATTTCTAACACATCGTCAACCACTTTAAATACTCTGTAACTATTGCGAGTCTTTGGTAATCGCACTCCTAGATAATCTCTTGTTTAATTAATAATAACTTCACCAGTTTTAAAATTAACATCTTTCCAGGTTAGTCTGCACGCTTCGCCACAACGAATTCCAGTAAATGCCAATAAATAGATAATTGTGTATTGTAAATCACTCTTTGTTTTTGCATATCCAAGTAATTGATTGAGTTGACTTGCACTAATTACATTTTCAACCTCTTTTTCGTCCTCTTTAAAAGAAATATTAGTAAATCGATTCCGTTGTAATATTTCTGTCTATTGCAGCGTTAACCATGGCTACAAAAGTGCGGTGCCATGTCAATACAGATTGTGGCTTATATTTTTTGAATAAAGGCTCAATGAAAATACGCTATAAGTAATCTTATCAAGTTGATTTAGTTTCTGATTACCAAGCATAGGTTTAATATGTTTTTCGCGGCGCCTTTGTTGCGTATTAAAGTAGTAGGTTTCCAATCGCTTTTTTTTAATTCAAGCCAAATGTCGCACCATACTGAAGCTGTCATGTTTTCCACGGACTAATGATGATCCGTTATCTCAAGCAAATGGACAGATTCAAGTGGATGATTCAGATTTGCCGTTTTAAGAAGTTATTGAAGGAAAATATGCAAAAAAAAGAACAGCTAACTTTAGATTAACTGTTCAAAGGGTTCTTAAAAGTGGATTATTTGAAGTTCGTATTAACAGTTGTTACTCGATAATTTTTTTCAGAAGTATCTACAACAGCAGATACTTTCTTATTCTCATTACCAACAACATGACCATCTAAATATACTTCATGTGTTGCATATTCACCTGAAGAACTAACTTGATCTATCTTAACATCAATATTTCTTTCGTTTTTAAAATACTCAACTGTAGTATGTATGACTTTTTCTTTAGTATCTTGCCATGTTTCTTCACTAAATTCATTAGGTGTACCTTGGTTAACAATGGAATAAATCCATGCAGCTAGTATTAATGAAACAGCACCAAATAATATCGTAATTTTTTTGTTCATTAAATTCTTCCAATCATCTTATTTTCTCTTTTGTTTAAATCAACTAAAGACATTTTATAATGCATTTCAATGTAAAACAATTTGATTTGATTACATTACATTAAAGTTTTGTAAGGTTTGATATCAATAAATATTATACCTAAGCATTAATGCGCATTACGAAAATGAAGCGAAACAGGAAAGGAGAATGAAAATGTTAACTATTGAGGAGTTAGAAAAAAGATTAATAAATGAAATGGTCACACAGTTGAATTGCAAGATTTAATTTTCGAATCAGCTGAACGTGCTAGAGCATTTATATGAAAACTGCAGACATTGGGCTAAAATGGTTTAGTTTTCTAATAGGAAGTTTGTAATTGAAAAGCATACAATTTGCGAACTAAACGGTCTTGTGAACAAGTTGTTCAATTGTAATTATCTCTAATTGGTCGTGTTTATGATTTTGGTTTCTCGTCATCATTTACCATCACCTCAAGATTATTCGTACTTTCAATTATTAAAATGAATGAATCAATAGAAAAATAGAAGGTAGCATTTTATTGGTTTGGAGAAGCGACCGCTCGACTCCTGCGGGAAAAGCGAGACAGACGAGACCCTGCAGGAGCGTAGCGACGAAGCGGCTCGGCCCTCGCCCGCGGAAAGCGAGCGGTAAGCATCGGAAAACCTGATCTATCCTGTATATAAAAAGAAGCTATTTGTTAAGTAGATAGCTTCAGATTAAAGACAAAAGGCAGTTAGTTGAGCTCATTCCAACTGCTTTAAACTTTCTCTTAATTTTCTATCTTTATTGGTCGTGTTTATGATTTTGGTCTCTCGTCATCATTTACCATCACCTCAAGATTATTCGTACTTTCAATTATTACAATGAATGAGTCAATAGAAAAATAGAAGGTAGCATTTTATTGGTTTGGAGAAGCGACCGCTCGACTCCTGCGGGAAAAGCGAGACAGACGAGACCCTGCAGGAGCATAGTGACGAAGCGGCTTGGCACTCGCCCGCGGAAAGCGAGCGGTAAGCATCGGAAAACCTGATCTATCCTGTATAAAAAAAGAAGCTATTTATTTAATGGATAGCTTCTTTTTTATGAATTGGATATTTAATGAAAAATAGTGTTCCTTATGATTCAGTATGAATGATAGGCTGAAATGTTAATTATCCACCTAAATAACCATATACTTGTCAAAAAATTATGTATATAATTTTACTGGATAGATGAAATTGGGGGATAATTATGAAAAAAAATCAATTAAATTTCTTTAAAGTGATGTTAGCACTTGTACTAGCTTTCGCGTTAGCATTTGGTACATCAACAAATAAGACGGAAGCAGCAACAACTAAAGTAGATACGATTACTTTAACAAAAGACAAATCAAAAACGCTTGATAGAAAATTCGGCAAAGATCAAACAGATGTTATGAAAGTTACTATACCATCGGACGGATTATTTACGATGAAACTAAATAATCCTAAAGAACGTGAAATAGCTCTTGTACTATTAAATGATTTTGATACTAGTAAATTAGAAGATATCGAAAATTTTGATGTGTCAGCACTAGAAAAATTGGAAAGCACATTTAATGATGTTGAATTATTAGGTTATGCTTTAAATTCAGGACTAACTTGGTATGATCCAACAATGCATTCTATTTCTGTTGGTTTGAAGAAAGGTACATATTATCTTGTAGCATATAAGTTAGACTTTGGAAAAAATAAAAACTACAGTACTAAATTATCTTTTAAAGCAGGCAGCAACTATGAAAAAGAATCAAATAATACTACTTCAAAAGCAACACCAATCAGTTTAAACAAATCATATAATGCATCATTTAACCTTTTTGATACAGATGATTATTACAAAGTAAATGTTCCACAAGCTGGTTTCTTGAAAGTTTATGCAGATCAAAAACGTAGTACTAAGTTTAGAATGAAAGTATTAGATGATAAAAAGAAAACGGTTAAAGGCTTAAAAGTAACAAAAGTTAAAAGAAAATATACTGGATCTGTATATGTACCAAAGGGTACTTATTATGTAAAAGTAAGTGCAGATATGATGGATTCAATGTATGACCGTGTATCCTATACGTTAAAAACTTCAGTAAAAACAACAAAGCTTAAAAAATCAGATGTAAAAGTGATTAATAAAAAAGGTACTAAAAACGATAAAGTAATTGTTTCAAATTTAACAGCTGGATCGACTGTAAAGGTTTATGCAGATGCAAGCAAGAAAAAACTATTAGCTTCATCAGTAAATACTACTAAAAAAGCTACACTGAGTTTAAAAACATTAAGTAGCAAAGGCGGTAAAGTATATATTACCGTTAAAAAGCCAAGCATTTCTGAAAGCATCGTATTAAAAGTAAATTATTAATAAGTAAAGCCACTAGCGAAATAAAAATCGCTAGTGGCTTTTTTATAAACTCTGTCTGTTTTTTGTTTTTTCAAAATAGAACATATGTTCCTCATCTAAATCCTATGATAGCAAGGGGTTATTCAAGTATAATAGTGTAGAAATGTAGTTGTTATTGCAGATAAAGTGAAATATTCGACTAGGTAAAGGTAGTGGCTTAAAGTGGTAGTTTTAATGAAAAGGATATCCCATATTGATAACAAAAAGATTAAATTAAATAACGCTTAAAGTTATCTACTATCTAAAATGAATAGAAGTTGTTTTTTAGTTATACATATTACGTTTATTGGCAAATATGTGTGTAAAGGTTGTAAATGATTTTCAATATAGATGAGGTGTTCCGCATAGAAAAGCAATTGGCAAAAAGAATGATCGCATTAATGGCGGTATTAAATGAGGATATACAAAATATTGATTTCACTGTATCCACTCAGATAGCAGCGTATATGCAAGAAGGGTTGTTGGGTGACTTTGCAACAGCTACGACGGGGATTGGCTACTTTTACGATAATATAAAAGAATATGACAAAGCAGTCCAATGGTATAAATTAGCGACTGAATTAAATGTAGCAGAAGGTCAATTTTGTTTGGCCAATTATTATTATGAAGGGCTAGGTGTTCAGGAAGATATAGAGAAAGCTTTTCAACTTTATGAACGAGCAGCCTTCCAAGGCCATGCTGATGCGGCCAACAATCTAGCCGATATGTACTTTAATGGAGAATATGTTAAAGAAAATCTAGATGAAGCATTAAAATGGTTTACAATAGCATCAAATGCTGGTGTTAAAGAAGCTCAATTCACATTAGGTATTATGTATGAACAAGGTCTTAGCGTAAAAGAGAATATGGGACAAGCACTGATATTATATAAGACCTCAGCAGAAAATGGTTATCCAGAAGCACAATATCGAATGGGTAATATATATGATCAAGGGATAGGTGTAAAGGAAAATAAGGAACTGGCCTTTCAGTGGTATAAAAAAGCCGCGGAAGAAGGTAATGTAGATGCTGAATATAATGTTGGGTATATGTTTCAAAATGGAATTGGAACAACTGTAGATTACGATCTAGCACTTATATGGTATAAGTGTGCAGCTATGCAAGGTGATGCAAGTGCGAAGGTGCGGATTGGAGAAATGTACGAATTTGCTATGGGCGTTGCTATGGATATAAATCGCGCATTTGTTTGGTATGAACGTGCTGTAAGTGCGGGCGATGAGTTAGCTAAAAAGCATCTCGAACGATTAGGGAGCTATTAATAGTTGGTAAACCTGATGAGTGGAAAAGCACTTATCAGGTTTTCTTATGCATTTAGACGACACAAGAGTTTAACAAAAATGTAAGCTGTAACTCTTTTTTTGATGAAATATTAAAGTAACAAGAAAAAGCGTCGCCAATGGAATTGAACTGCCCCGTAAAAGTTAGACACCAATCTAACTTTTACGGGGGGTATTTCTAAAATAATTAGCCGTTACTTTTTAAACACGGACAAATCTAAAACGATCTTTTATATAACGCTTAAAGTAGATGCCTTTTGAGTCTGCTTCCATCAAATCTATATAAATTCGCTCAGGAACGCCAAAATATTCAAATACACCATCTCTAAACTCGATTCTTAAAATCATAGCACTAGGGTCAAAACCTACATTTACCAATTTTGATGAAGTAACAGAAACCATATTCATAACGATCCCCTCCTATTTATAGTATATACGAAAGCGCTTCCAAAGGACAGATGATTGTTTTAATTTGTAAAATAATCTTGACTTTACCAATGTTGGTGAATTACTGTGTAAGTAAGTAAGTAAGTAAGTAAGTAAGTAAGTAAGTAAGTAAGTAAGTAAGTAAGTAAGTAAGTAAGTAAGTAAGTAAGTATGTATGTATGTGTGTTTTTTCGAAATAAATATGCGTGGGCCAGTAGTGAAGCTTGAGCTCGTTATAGTAATATTCACTGTTTTTTCTGTAATTGATATTTTATTTGCTCTGTTATCAAGACGAGCTTTTTCCATTATCGGGGGTATTTTTAAATGGTCTATCACTTTGCTTCTTTCGATTTCCATCTAATTAATCTACAAAGGAGGTGGTCAAATGATTAGAATGGCTACGGAACTAGACATTGAACAGCTGGCACACTTTTTGTACAGTTGCAACGCAACTTCAAAACATCATATTGGCTATTGTGGTCAAGATGAGAGAGAAATTAAATCTACATTGAAACACGAATTCTCAGATTTACCTTTTGAAAATTCTATGATAATCGCGATAGAAAATGAACAGATTTATGCCTCTATAGGGCTAGATTTTGATGAGGATGATCAATCTGCAGAAGTTTGGGGACCGTTTATTAAGGAAGGTGTATCAGAATTACTTTTACCTGAAATGTGGATGAAATTATGTGAACAACTACCAATCCCTTTGGAACAGCCTCATTTTTTCATTAATATTGACAATACAGAAGCGATCGCTTTTGCTGAAAAAGTTGGTACAAAAATGAGAGGGCATCACTATATATTACATAAAGAACGTCAAAATCATGTATTTGAAAGTTCTGAAAGTATCCATAAATTAGATTCAACCAATGCAGAAGCCTTTCAAAAACTGCATAACATAGCATTTCCAAATACGTATTATGATGCACTATCAATCTTGTCACGTTTGAACGAAAATCGAGTTGTTTTTTGTTATTGTGATGACGAAGGATTAAAGGGTTATGTATATGTGGAAGCGGATGTCGAGAACGGGGAAGGTACAATTGAGTATATTGCCGTTGATGATCGATTTCGTAAGCAAGGACTAGGTGGAAAATTGCTAATGCATGGATTAGACTTTTTATTTACATACGATGCAATAACGGAAATTTCCCTAACTGTAAAAAAGACTGAACTAGGTGCAATCCATTTATACCAATCTGGAGGATTTGATGTTCACCATGAACTTGTTTTTATGAAGGAGGAATCATCATGTGGGAACAGAAGTTAATTGAAACTTCAAGTGGTACGTTTGAATATTTTGTGAAAGGGAGTGGCTCACCCCTTTGTGTGACGCATTTGTACAGTGAATATAATGCAAATGGTAATACTTTCGCAAACCAGTTTACGGAGTATCATACGGTCTATTTAGTAAATTTAAGAGGTGCAGGCAATTCAGCACCTTCCATTACAGAGCATGATCTAAGTTTGGTAAATTCAGTGAAAGATTTAGAAGCCATTCGAGAAGCACTTCAGTTTGAAAAGTGGGCGTTTGCCGGCCATTCAACAGGGGGGATGTTGGCGCTCATATATGCTATTTTAACCCCAAAAGCTTTAACTAAAATCATTGTAGGTGGAGCTTCAGCATCAAGAGAATATATGCAACATAAAGACAGCATATACTGTAAAGAAAATGAAAACAACGAACGTATTAGGGGGATTATGCAACAATTAAATGATCCGAAAAAGCCGTTGGAAGAGCGCCGTAAGTTAAATCGTGAGTGGACTGAGATGTCTATCTATTATAGAGACCGCTATGATGAGTACTTTAATCGACCAAATAGCGGAAAAGTAGTAAATGCACGTCTCAATTACTTCAGGTATGTAGAATTAATAAATTATGATTTAAGACCCCAGCTTCCGGAAATCATTGTCCCAACGTATATCTACTGTGGTCTTCATGATGCCCAATGTCCTTATCATTTTTCAAAAGAAACGGCTGGACTAATCCCTAATGCCAAGCTTTTTACATTTGAAGAAAGTAACCACTTTCCATTTGTTGAGGAAGAGGAGAAATTTGCTGAGTTTGTGAAAGCTACACTATAGATTTAGCAGAAAGCTGCTGTTGGAGTTTAGAATTAAACTTTCTCCATCAGCAGCTTTCTATATTTCAGTAAAAGCGAGTTTATATTTGTTGAACATATTAAGGAAGTAAAGTGCTGTATTAAAAGCTTTTTGTTATAAGCTGTGAGCAGCCGCGAATAAACCACAAAAAAATAAAGTATTTTAATAAAGAGATATTTATAGATTCAATTTTAGAATAGCATGAGATAAAACGATCGATTTAATGTCTAATTTCAATTGCATTATAATATGCTGGTACGTTTGATGTGAGGATTGCCGCTAAATCAAACTAAGGATGCCCGATTCTAGACTCACCAAAATCGATAATAAATAATTTTTTTAAAAAAGAGTATTCCGAATACCTAAGTCAGCGTGAATCCATTGCTTTTCAAGTGAAGTTTTATTAACTAACTCTGTAAGGAAAGTAACTTTGAGATTAATGAAAATTAGTCAAAAAAACCAGGCGTATTAAACTCGCCTGGCTAATCGGAAATTAATCTTCAAATAGGTTTTCCATTAATTCATGGATTTCCTTATCTCGTGTATGTCTAGCTGAAGGGTCAATTGTAACTTTTCCTTGGTGAAAGATTAAGACATCACCAGGTTGGGCACCATTCGGTAATTCGGAAATGGCGATATCCTGCATGTCTTTTTCAAACTCTATGACGGCTATTTGACTTTCGAAACGGTCGATTATCCCAGTTTTCATTATTGATTGTCCTTTACGGATATTTCTGAACCATTTGATGTGAAGATAATATTACTTTGCTTATCGGTTCTATATACTTTTGCACCCACTTTTTTTAGTCGATTTAATGTAGCTGCTGTAGGGTGACCATAGCCATTGGTAGCACTTACACTAATAGCTGCATATGTTGGTTTTGCTTTTGCTAAAAACGCTTCAGACGTCGCTTCCTCAGCTCCATGGTGGCTTACTTTTAGAACGTCCACTTGTGGCACTAAATCTTTGGCTAGCATATCATTTTCAGAAGGGAATTCAGCATCACCGGTAAATAAGAATTTGTTATTACCATTTTGTAATAGTAAAACTGCACTCCAGTCATTTAAATCACTTTGCTTATATGTATTAACAGGTGCGATAAATTTTAATGATAAATTTTCTTCAGTAGTCGGAATTTCTACCCCAGTTTTTGCTTGTGTAATTCCCAAACCTTGGTTTTTCACAGCAGTTAAGAAATTCTTGTAAGCAATTGTTGTATGACTTACTTTAGGTGCGTACACTTTCTTTACCTTTATAGAATCTATGACTTCAGCAAGGCCGCCAACATGGTCAGCATCTGGGTGAGTAGAGATGACAGCGTCTAACGTTGTCACATTATTCTTCTGTAAATAAGAAACGACTTCATCGCCAGCCCCTTTATTACCCGCGTCTATTAAAATATTTTCATTTTCAGACTGTAGTAAAATAGAATCTCCTTGGCCGATGTCGATTATATGTACTAATACATCTGACGCTTTACCTGTAAAAGGCTGATCTGTTGATTTGTTTGAATCATTTGAGTCAGTAAGCTCAAAAATTAATCCAATAGCAATTAATAAAATTATAAACATACTTGTTTTTTTCATATAAAAACCTCCATGTACCACTTTAACATTGTTAGTAGGTGATTTATAGGGAGGTTATAATATTTCAATTATGACGCTGCAAAGGATTTAACTACATTGAAATTTAGTACACAAAATGCTTATCGAATGCTGCTCTTTAAAGGAGATGCACGAAGCCGAGTAGGAGTTAATAATAGAGTCACATGTTATTTCAAAGTTGTACCACTTATAGATTGTTTCGAGTATGAAACAATTGAAATAGCAAGAAAGTGGGAAGAGGGTGTATATACTCCCATAGATAATTACCTAATTAAAAAGAAGTGAGAGGTGTATCTGAAATGCTCTATGAGAGATATGAAACGCGTCACATTTTCATGGTACTAGCCATTTGTGCATTGTTATTTTCTCCTCTATTTGTTTTGTTGGCTCCATTAGGGGTTGCACATACATTATATTATCAATATGGAGTGCGCTTAGTATATGCACCGTCAATAAATTATTGGGTGTATGGAACGGGATGGTTTTTAATATTCTTAGGACTATCCTTACTATTTCTATTAAAATTGAAAAAAACTTCAATTGTGTTAGCCATCGGCTGTTTAATTGGCAGTAGTGTTCTTTTTTACGGCGTATCTAAGTCCTTTGTTACAATAACAGATAATACTATCAAGTATAGAGGGATTTTTGCAAAAAAGGAAAGTAGTCATGAATGGAATCAAGTAAGAAAGGTCAATTTTTATAAAATGGACCCAGAGGTTACATATTATGAATTTAAATTTAAAGATGGTGAGAAGCTTACTATAAAAGAAAATGGGCATGCATTTGAAATTCGAAGTTTGATAGAAAGAAGTGTCATAGATGCAGGTGGGGAATATAAGTTGATTGAAAAAAAGAAGAATAATAGATAAAAACCAGCTCCGAGAATAATTTCTCGTTTGCTGGTTTTGTTTTGTAGGCTTTATAGTTTAAAGAATATACCGATTAGAGAGTATATGATAATTGTTGAGAATAAAATAGTCATATGATAAAGAGAGAAAATAAACATTGATTTTGCCCATTTCTCTGGGTTCTCTTTTCTTTTCCCTGAAATGCTGATTAGAAGCCACCAAATACTTAAAATGACTGCTACTAACATAAGACCAATACTTAGAGTCCCGAGTAAAAGGCTCGCGCCAATTAATAGTATTAAATAGACATTTGTTTGAATATACGTACGACGCATACCTTTAACTACAGGAAGCATTGGAACGTTTGCTGCCTTATAATCGTCATGCTTACGAATCGCAATTGCATAAAAGTGAGGCATTTGCCATAACACAGTTAAGACAAATAATCCGATAATAGCTGGGTGCGATATATCTTGAGATATCGCTGCCCAACCAATTAGTGGAGGCATTGCACCTGAAATACTTCCGATTTCTGTATTATATATAGTTCTGCGTTTACTCCACATTGTATATGGAACTACATAGCCAAATAAACCTAGGAATCCCATAAGTGCAGCCATTGGTGTTGCGTAAGCAAGTGCACCTAATCCAATAATCGTCATTGAAATAGCTAAAATAAGGACAGTTTTAGCATTGATAGTACCTGTTACAGTTGGTCTGTTTTTCGTTCTTTGCATGACAGCGTCAATATCTCGGTCATATAAATTATTAAATGCACCGGCTGCACCAATTACTAAAGCAGTACCAAATAGCGCACAGATAATCTCTAAAGTTTTCTCAAACGGGCTTATTTGATTTTTATATAAAGCTAATGTTAATCCTGCAATCATAGGGATCAAGTTTGATTTGATAATTCCGGTCTTAACTGTTTGGGCTAATATTTTTGATAGAGGCTGCGTCGGCATCGTTTCGGGCGATGATTCTACACTCTGATCAACTTTTACATCACTTTGCATTGTAAACCTCTCTCCTATTAATCATAAATAATAATACATTTTAAGCTCTATCTTATAGTATCTCTTATAATCTGCAAAACTTCCAGTGAATCAGAGCATTTTTCCACCTAGATAGTACTTTTTAGACACAAAAATAGTAATAAATTCTTCACATTCTTTAATGATTAAAGTTATACCGTCTTTATTTGAAAATTAAAACGATATAAATCGACTATCTAGCATATGTATAGAAAATTGTTACTATGTTCGATAAAATAGTGTCGAAAGTAATTGGAAATCGTACTTATTATTATTAAAGTTAGATTAGAACCTATTTGGAGGATACATAGACCATGAAAACAGAGAGAATGCTCTCGATATTGATTTATTTATTGCAGAAAAAGAAAGTATCTGCTGAAGAGTTAGCAAATGAATTTGAAGTAAGTAAAAGAACGATCTATCGGGATATGGATGCATTATCATCAATCGGTATTCCGATAATTTCGTATCTAGGAAAAAATGGCGGTTTTACGTTAATTGATACTTATCAATTAGATAAATTTACCTTTAATGAAGAAGAAAAGAAATTCTTATTGGAAGGGTTATCATTGAAAAATGAACTATTTGATAGTCATCAATTTTCAATCTTACAAAGAAAAATAGAACTTTTGCAAGAAAATAATGAAGAGTATCATTCGCCAATCACGGTGTTATCATCCACATTACACCGAAAAACAATTGAAGAAGAAACAAAACTAAAGGTAAAAAATATACTTTCTGTTATTGAAGAAGGCTATAAAATTTGTATTTCTTATGTGTCTCAGACCGCGAATATTTCTAGTCGTATTATTCAACCATTAAAACTGAATTTTATGGATGGTAGCTGGTATTTAGAGGCTTACTGTGAGGATAAAGAGGCTTTGAGATTATTCAAATTAACAAGGATAAGAAATATGGAAGTAATTAAGGACAAGACTAGAACAGCTTATAGTCATAGCAATGCTAATTTAGGGAATGAAAAGCAAATGGAGCAGATTATTTTACAGTTTGCCAAAAGTGAACTTGGTAAATTATATGATTTTTTTACTGATGATGAAATATCGATTCTTGAAGATGGACGTATTGCGGTAGCTTTTCATTATGAAGTAAATAAAAATATACTGCCATTTATATTGATGTTTGGTAGCCGTGTAAAGATCCTATCACCGCAATGGCTAAAAGATGAATACATGAAAGAAATTCAAATTATTTATAAAAGCTGACAAACTGTTGTCATATTATGAATGCTATTCTTTTTATATTAACTAGTAGGAGGAATTAACATGCATACAGCAATTACTGAAAAACATATTTATGGGAGAAGTATTAGAACCAATAATCAAAATACAGAGGCTATAGTGGGACTGTGGGAAAAGTTTCTTGGCCTAAATCCAAAAGGTGAGATTTATGCTGTTTATACTAATTATGCAAGTGATTTTACAGACGATTATGATCTCCATATCGGTACTGAAGAGCAAAGTACAAATGACGATAGTGTCATAATTCCAGCAGATAAATACCTTGTGATAGAAGTAGATCATAGTGATCCAAAAGGTGTTTATAAAGCTTGGGGAGAAATATGGAAAAGCGATATTAACAGAGCTTATAAAACGGATTTTGAACATTATTGTAAAGACGGCAGCATTAAAATCTATCTATCGGTTAACTCATGAATAATAAGCTTGTAAACTACAAGAGTGAATTATGCGAGAAGGATGAGGAAAAACGAGAATTGTCAAAGGGGGAACTTGGCTATCATAACGCCTGGACTGCCTATGAAACAATTCATTATGATCTTCTAGAAACCAAGGGACTTGTCTATAATCTGTGCAAATTTACGTGTTCACAACCGCTAATTGAATCACAAAATGCTGCATATGGAGCTTATGTATATAACTTGAATAGTCTTTCGATTAGATTTCGTGTCGCTAAAATTACACCTACTAAAATCGGACAATTTGTGACTTTATGGGAGAGAATTGGGGATGGTCCAATTCAACCTTATGACATATCAGATACAGTTGATTTCTTTGTAATTTGCGTTAGAAAAGGCAATCTATTTGGTCAATTTGTCTTTCCCAAAGCGGTTTTAAATGAGCAGGATATAATATCCAATATAGGAGAAGGGGGTAAACGTGCTATACGCGTTTATCCCCCTTGGGACAAACCTACAAGCAAACAAGCAAAAAAAACACAAGAATGGCAGCTGAAATATTTCTTAGATATTCCTCAAAATAAAGTAACAGACTGTGTTCGTGCGAAGACTCTTTACGGTCTAAACTATTAGTTGTACTCAACATACGGACTTTTGAATTGTATTTTAAACCGCCATTTTGAACAATTCATTCCAAAATGTATATAACATTATAACTTAATAATTACTCTAAAATAAAATGTTGACAAACCTGAAACAAGACCGTATAGTATGGGATATTGATTTAAAATTTTCAGAAATAATTTTTCAAAACGCAATGATTAGGAGTAGTAAAAGCTCATTATTTGGTATAGAGAGCTGCGGGTTGGTGCAACGCAGTCCAATAATACTTTGAACTTGCCTAGGAGTGGTAGTGTGAAAATAATAGACAGACTATTATTTTTATTTTAACGATTAACCTTCGTTACCAGGTTTTTAAAGTAGGGTTCGTAAATAAGAACCAATAAGAGTGGTACCGCGGTTTGCTTAAGGCATATCGTCTCTTCTTTCATTTGATGATGAAGGAAGAGACGATATGCTTTTTTTGATTATTGGAGGTAAGGATATGGAAAGTGACAAACAAAAGTTACAGAGAACAATGACTTCACGACATATTACGATGATGGCTTTAGGTGGGGCAATTGGAGCAGGATTATTTAAAGGGAGTAGTGCAGCCATTGATATGGCAGGTCCATCCGTGCTACTAGCGTACTTAATTGGTGGTGTCATTCTATTATTCGTTATGCAAGGATTAGCTGAAATGGCAGTCCGCAATAGTAATGCAAGAACATTTAGAGATTTAGTTCAATCGATTTTAGGAAAGTACCCAGCATATTTTCTAGACTGGATTTATTGGAAGATGTGGGTATTAAACATTACAGCTGAATCTATCGTTGCTGCGATTTTCATTCAATATTGGCTACCAGATTATCCAATTTGGATACTTGCGTTATCCGTGTCAGTCTTAGTTACAGTCATTAACTTACTATCAGTTAAAGCTTTTGCTGAAACAGAATACTGGCTTGCGTTAATTAAAATTACCGTTATTGTGGTGTTTATCATAGCAGGGTTCATATTATTACTTGTCACTTTTGGTAATCATACAGCGGTCGGATTCTCTAATTTAACGAGTCATGGTGGTTTCTTTCCGAATGGCCCAACAGGGTTAATTACTGCGATGCTTGTAGTAATTTACTCATACGGAGGAACAGAAATTATTGGTGTCACATTAGCTGAAACGAAAAATCCTGAAAAAGTAGTTCCAAAAGCAGTTCGTAGTACATTAGTGCGAATTATTTCTTTCTATCTAATACCATTTTTAATTATTGTCAGCTTAATTCCTTGGAACGAAGTTAATGGTGTACCAGAAAGTCCATTTGTAATGGTATTTAAAATGATTGGTATTCCAGGTGCAGACCATATTATGAATGCGGTTGTGTTACTTGCTATTATTTCATCGATGAATTCTGGACTATATGGATCATCACGCGTTCTGTATACTCAAGCTATGGACGGACGTATTCCTAAAGTCTTCTCAAAATTATCGGCAAAGAAAGTTCCTGTATATGCAATACTATTATGTACATCTGTTTTATATATTGGCGTGTTAATTTCATTATTTGCGGGGAGTAAGACATTTGATTTTCTAATGGGATCCCTAGGGTATACAGTATTATGTATTTGGTTAATCATTGCGGTTGCTCATGTAAAATCGCGTAAAAAACAGCCTGAGCAAACAAGTACTTATGCTGTTAAGTGGTTCCCATATACAACTTGGTTTGCCATCATTGCTTTAAGTGCAATCCTAATCGGTATCATTTTCACAACTTCTATTATCGTTACTAGTATTACATTAGCAATTTACATTTTTATTACGCTAACTTATGTGTATAAAGGACGTTTTCATAAAAATGAAGTTTAATAGTAATTAAGAAAAAACGCTTGGAAAATAGATTGTCCAAGCGTTTTTTCTATTTTCTTATAAAATTAGCAATTAGCTGAACGGTTTTTTTCGTCTCTTCTTCAAAAAATTCCATCTTACTAAAGTAGCTATGGATTAATCCGGGCATAACCGTATGTTGTGTTGGAACACCAGATTCTTTTAACCGCTTTGCATAGTCCATTCCTTCATCAAAAAGAACATCATATTCAGCTGCAATAATAAGCGCTTTAGGTAAATTAGATAAATCCTTTTGTTGGAGAGGGGAAACTGCACTATGTTGATAATTCTCTTCATTATTAACATAGTGCCCACCAAACCATTTCATAGCGTCACGATCTAACCCAAGGTCATTAGCATAGTTTTCATAAGATGCGGTAGTCATATCCATATTCGTCACAGGATAGATTAGTGCTTGTGCAGTGATGAGCGGACCATTTTGTTCTTTGGCCATATGCGTTACAACAGTTGCTAGGTTACCGCCTGCACTATCACCAGCAACGATAATATTCGAAGAATCTCCTTTTAACTCTGCGGCAAACTCATAGACCCATAGAAGTGCATCAAAGGCGTCATGTATAGGAGTCGGGAATTTATACTCGGGAGCTAATCGATAGTCGACGGAAATAACGATGGCATTTGCTTCAGCGGCTAGCAAGTGACATCCTGCATTCGCCGTTTCTAAATTACCGAATACCCATCCTCCTCCATGATAATAAACTATCATAGGGAAAGGGCCTTGCCCGTTTGGGGTATATATACGAACATTAATTTCACTACCGTCTCGAACAGGTATTTTACGATTCGTAATTTGTTTTAATAATGGTAAGTCTATCAAAGGATTCGGGCTAAGAGCTCTTGCAGCTCGAACCTCCGAGGGTTGAAGAGTATAATATTTAGGTGATTTATTGGCGTCAGCGATATATTGTCTAGATGTATTTGTTAAGTTAAACATTAAATTATTCATCAAATCATCCTTTCAATTTCAAAGTTAGATTAATATCATTATACACTATTCCTATAAGAAAGGTAGGTATTTGTTTTAAGGTAACAAAAAGCAGACAGAATTGAACGCAAAGTAGCGAAATATTTTGTCTGCGAAGATTTTATGATAAAGTTTCGTCCTTTTTAATAACTGCAGTTACTGCATCGTAAATGGTACTAGCGAAATGGTCGTTTTGCAAGGAAGTGACACCTTGAATTGTAGTACCTCCAGGTGAACAAACTTGATCGACAAGCTACCATGGATGTTCATTAGATTCTAAAATCATTTTAGCACTGCTTTGATATTAATAATTAGAGGAAGAAGAATCTATAGGATTTCTAATAGAACTTTGGACAATCGATGAATAAAGAACTGGTGGAACTTAATAAATTTATGTTCGTCAATATATGATGAACAGTTAGAATCATCCTTGCTTATTTATCGTGAAAAGTACACGGCGCTGCTATAGTAGAAATTAAGATACTAAGTATTTATTGTGTAACAGATAGGTGATTCTGATTAAGTAAAGTAGAAGATAATTTCAGCTAAGATTAATACAAAAAACACCGAAGTGTAGTGCACTACGATGTTTTTTGTATAAGGATTATTCGGTAGCAAGAATTTCAACTTTTGCTAATAATTCTTCTCTTTTTTCTTTTAGCTTTGGCGATTTGCTCACTTTGAGTGCTTCATCGACTGCGTTAAATGCTTCTTTATACTGATTTTCCTGTTCAAATAGACTGATTAATAATAAATGTAATCTTGTGTATTTAGGGAATAGTTCTAGGCCTTCATAAGCAGCTTCAAATGCCTCATCCATACGATATAAATCACGTAAAAGCTCAACCTTTAATACGCGTGGTCGATCATAAGTCGGTGATAATCGGATGGATTCATCAGCCAATTGAAGCGCCCAGTTCTTTTTGTTAGTTTTTGCACAATGTAGTGCTAAAATACGATGATATTCAGTTGATTTTGAACGGAGTGCACGTTCATAAGTTGGAATCTCTTCTTCCCCCATAAATTTAGCTACAATATCTTTTAATACACCAATTTGAGATAAGTAAATGGAAATACGGTGTCCGGCATAAGGGAAGTAGATAAATTTCGCATTTGGATAAGATTTACTAATTACTTTTTTCATATATTTACTATCAATTGATTCTTTAGGGTCGTAAATAATCGTCGGAGTAATCGTTGGATTATATGGATGTTGTAACTCATGTTGGAAGATAGTTTCAACTCTCATCTTAGTCCCATGGTTTGGATGTGCAGAGTTTCTTGGACTAAGTGCCAAAATGTTGCAATCGATAGTCGAACCAAAATACAATGCGCTATATCCGCCTAAACTAGTACCGTATGCAACTTTTTTGTCATATCCATCAGCCAATTTTGCAACAGTCTCGTAATATTCTTCTCGTGAGATGTCTTGGTGATAGTTTTTCGTTGTTCTTCGTCTTAAAGAGACTAAATCGACTCTCTTTTTCTTCAATAAGTTGAAAGCAAATGGTGTTCTTTCCCATGTTTTATCAATGGAATCAAAGGTTGCGAATAAAGTGTTTGTTGGTTCAATGAATTTATAGAATTCAATTCTACTTTCACCATTATCAAATAAAGTGACTTTACGATATCCATCAACAAATAGTTCAGGCAACTCATCTGCATACTTAGTCAAACATTCTGCGAATAATGATTTAGCTTTTTCATGTTCGCCTACTATTTGATAGGCAATACTTAAGTCAACGAGCACCGAAGCAGGTACCTTTTCACCTAAAAATTGCACGAGTTCTTCAACTCTTTGAATAGCAATAGGCCAATTCTTTGAGGCAAATGCCAACTGGACGTATTCATATTGAAGTGTTTCATTCGTAGGGTTTACCTTCACAAGCAGCTCAAGTATTTCACTCGCTTCAGAATAGTGTCTGTTACTAATCAAGTATTTGTATAACTTATAAGTAAGTGTAGATTCTGTTTTTCGTGGGATATTAACTAAAATTCTCGGTAAATGCTTTGCCACATCTTTCCAACTTTTTTGACGAACATAAATTTTCATCAATTCAGTATGGATAGATAGGTTCAGTGGATATATTTTTGAACCTTCTTCTAATAATTTTTTTGCTTGGCCAACTTTTTTATCACGTTTCAGTTGCTTGGCAAAATTAATATAGACAGATTTATTAGGAACAGCTTCATTTTGCGCTAAAATATATTGGGCAATTTGAGTGCTGAGATTCTTATTTTCATTTTGAGTAGATATAGACATGATAATCTCCTTTTTAAGTTTCAAAGCCAATACAGTTTAAGCTTTATATCAATTCTGAATAAGGAATATGAAACTAGTGCTCATTTCCCATGTCAAATTAAATTAACACTCTTTCAATTAAATCATGAAAATCATGGGTATAGGGACAAATCAATGAATTTGTTATAAAACTGTTACAAGTGTTACGAAACTTATATATAATTGTAACTTAAATGATACTTAATTGATTGTAAAAATGGTGTTTTTATGCTCATTTTGACCGAAATCATACTAAAATAACAAAAATATATGAAAAATATGGGTTGAGGGTGAACATATTCTATTATTTTTTTAAAAATCGTGTGCAAATTATCTTAACATAGAATGGAGAATATATATGATATTACAAAATGAACAATTAGCAGTTCGAAAGTTAGAAAGAAAAGATGATATTTATCTTGCCAAATGGCTTTCAGACGCAGATATTTTAACATACTACGAAGGCAAAGATAATACATTTGATATTGAAAAAGTGCATGAAAAATTTTACGATGTTAACGAAGAAGAGACTAGATGTATTATTGAATACGATGGAGTGAGCATCGGTTATATTCAGTTTTATCCTTTAGAGCATGAGGATAGGATTGCTTATGGCTACAATAACGACGCTGATGTTATTTATGGGTTAGATCAATTTATTGGCGAATCTAGTTATTGGAATAAAGGTGTTGGCACCAAACTTATTTTAGCGATGAAGGAATACTTAGTCAACGAGAAAAAGGCTGATATCCTTGTTATGGATCCGCAAGCATGGAATGCGAGAGCCATTCATTGCTATGAGAAATGCGGTTTTCAAAAGGTGAAGTATTTGCCGAAGCAAGAGCTTCATGAAGGCGAGCTAAGGGATTGTTGGTTAATGGAGTATAGAAAGTAGTAGAAATAAGGAATTACGAAAGGACGATAGCAATTAATACATACACTATAAAAACAACTTTAGTAGATAAAACAAATAAGAAGTATCATTAGTACGTTTCATGACTAGTAAGGCTTAGGCTAATGTGCGTTTTTTTATTTTCCAGGAAATAATTTGTTGATTAAATATTGATTTTATGAATGATAGCGGGTTTCTTGAAAACAACTAATCGAGTAGTTGATCACGTTTTCAAATGATAAGATGTTAGGAGTAAGAAAGCCCCTTCAAAACGAAGGGTATTTCCTACAATTATGTTAAATCCTTTAATTGTTTATTTAATAGGTTAGCTTGCGCTACTGCTTGCTGATCTTGTAAAATATCACCTGGTTTATTACCTTCACCTATAATGTAAGATGAAAAACGTATATTTAAGAAATCAAAAGTATATTGGAATTGTTGAATAAGAGGTAGTCCTTTTATTTTTGGTTCGTCTCCACCTACAGCTACTACGATGGCTTCCATAGATTTTAAGTGTTCTTTAAACTGTGGGAATCGATCATCACGTATTGCGTGGCTTAAACGATCAATCATGTTTTTCATAATACCCGACATAGTATACCAATAAATTGGAGTTGAAAAAATGACTAGGTCACTTTCTAATAAAGCGTTTATGATTGTGTCATAATCATCGTCTACAAATTGAAAGCCACCATCGGCATGGCGTAAATCATGAATTGGTTGAATGGATAAGTTTTTTAAATCAATTTTATTATGTTTTATATCTTTCGTCACCAAATCGGCCAATATTTTACTGTTACTTTCTTCTCTTGAACTACCGATAAATGTTGTAATCTTCATATATGTCAATCCTCTCTATACTTTCGTCTATAAAAAGCTTAAACTTAAATTCATTATTAATAAAGATGAATAATTCGATTAAATTAATCGGTAAAAACGATTAAGGGGTGAAGCAGAACATGGATATTAAGCACTTACATACATTTTTAACTGCTGCTAAAACATTAAATTTTACGCAAACAGCAGAATTACTTGATTACGCACAGTCTAGTATTACTGCTCAAATCAAGTCTTTAGAGGGAGAATTAGGGGTACCCTTATTTGAGCGTTTAGGAAAACGAATTTATTTAACAGATGCCGGTAAGCAATTAAAACAATATGCAAAAAAGATGATAGATCTTGATGAAACCATGAGAGAAGCATTATCTAATCAAGATGAATCGAATGTGACTTTAACAATTGGAGCGCAGGAAAGTCAATGTACTTATCGTTTACCTAAAATATTGCAATTATATAAAAATCGTCATCCGAAGGTGAAAATAGTCTTTAAGCCTGTTCATACTATTGAGGTTGCCAAGGATTTATTGCAATCGGGAAATCTGGATTTGGCTTTTATTACGGATACACATAAAGAAACAACAATGCTTTGTAAAAAGGAATTAATCGAAGAAGATTTAGTATTTGTAGTGGCACCAACGCATCATTTAACACAAATTAAAACTTTAACAATAAAGAACGTTGCTCAAGAAACGATATTATTAACTGAAGAAGGCTGCTCATATCGAAATCAATTTGAGTATCAGTGTCAATTAGAAGGTTTTTATCCTGAACAAATGATAGAATTTTCTAGTATTGAAGCAATAAAACAGTGCGTAATTGCAGGAGTAGGTATGACATTGTTGCCTAAAATGGCAGTTAAAAAAGAGTTAGAAAATGGACTACTAATAGAACTAGAAAATACGATTACAATGGAGCCTGTTTTTACTGAACTTGCATGGCATAAGGATAAATATATTTTTTCTTATTTAGAAGATTTCATACAGCTTGCTTGTGAACAGTATAAGTTATTTAATGGAAATTATGGTGTTAAATAGAAAGCGTTTGTTTTTGTACGTGAATAAGGCAGGCAATCGTAGAATAGTTGTTCAATTGTAATTGTCTCTAATTGGTCGAGTTCATGATTTTGATTTCTCGTCCATCATTTTCCGTCATAACTCAAGATTATTATTACTTTCAATTATTAAAATGAATGAGTCAATAGAAAAGTAGGAGGTAGCATTTTATTGGTTTGGAGAAGCGTCTGCTCGACTCCTGCGGGAAAAGCGAAACAGACGAGACCCTGCAGGAGCGTAGCGACGAAGCGGCTCGGCGCTCGCTCGCGGAAAGCAGTGGTAAGCTTCGGAAAACCTGATCTATCCTGTATAAAAAAAGACTGTAGAACACTCTTTTTTTTCGAGTTTGTCTTCAGTCTGAAGTCCGCACTTCAAAATTAGAGTTGATTTTAGTATTTTAAAGGAATTCAATACTATGTATTAATTAGATAGAAGAATAAAAAGCGGGGATTGTTTAAAAAAGAGCATAAAAAAAGCAGGCGCTCATCTGCCTGCTAGAAAAAAGAAAAAGATTCCCGACAATCCGAGTCGTTATGGAATCTTAGTTTGTAATGAAAGTTCGAAAACAAACATTACGTAGGTTTGGCACCTAAATATAAATTATACGCTAATAAATTAAAAATGCAAGTAAAATATCCAACAATATAAGAGGTTATCAATATTTGATATAGAAATGATTAAATAGAAGTTTATTAAAGGTTTAAAGAAAATGCAAATGAGGTATTTATATATGCATATAACTGCGTTTTTAAATAATTAGAGGTGGATATCAATAAGAGGATAAAATTTTAAATGTTATAGTTGCTTAAAGAACTTTAATTGTTGTGCATTTTTTTTGTACAATCAATGTGAGAATATAACATGTGTGATTTAAGTAAGCTAAATAATATTGTTGTTAATAGCACGACGTAAATCATACTTAAAATAGTAAGTTAAAATTTAAAATTAATACGAAAAGATAAGGGGTTATGAAATGATCGTATTTGAGAATGTATCTAAAAAGTATGATGACAATCAACCGGCAGTAAACTTTCTCAATTTGGAAATAAAAAAAGGTGAATTCTTTGTCATTATAGGTCCAAGTGGTTGTGGGAAAACGACTTTATTGAAAATGATTAATCGATTAATTCATTTGACTGAAGGAACTATTCGAATTGAAGGAAAAAGAATAAGCGATTATGACATAAATGAGTTACGTTGGAATATTGGGTATGTCCTTCAACAAATAGCACTTTTTCCACATATGACGATTGAAGAGAATATTGCCATTGTGCCAGAACTAAAAAAGTGGAACAAGGAACAGATTCAGAAGCGAATTCGTGAGTTGCTAAATATGGTCGGACTTGAAGCAGATAAGTATAGTCAACGAAAACCTGCAGAACTTTCAGGTGGAGAACAACAAAGAGTGGGTGTAGTTCGTGCTTTAGCAGCAGATCCTGAAATTATTCTAATGGATGAGCCATTTAGTGCTTTAGATCCCATTAGTCGTACTAAGTTACAAGATGACCTTCTAGACCTACAGCAAACAATAAAAAAAACAATTGTCTTTGTTTCACACGATATGCAAGAGGCTTTAAAACTTGGAGACAGGATATGCGTTATGAAGGAAGGGGAAATTGTACAACTTGGTACACCTCAAGAAATTATGAAAAAACCAGCCAATGACTTTGTTCGAGAATTTATTGGTTTGAATCAGGATATGTCCGATACATTTAATATACAAAGTATCATCCAGCCCATTTCAAAAGAACATGCCTATTTGCAAGTTTTACACAAAGTGTCTGTAAAAGATTCATTGCAAGTAATCCTTAATAGTTTGACAGATCATGAAACTTTATCGGTAGCTCAAGGTGATGAAATATTAGGTATTATAACGAGAGAATCGATTATTAAGTATTTGGCAAAAGATTCTTTAGGAAGAGGTTAAGCATATGACAAATTTAGTAGGTGTTTTTAACGAACGTAAAGGACAACTGGTAGCCTCTTTACTTGAACATATCCAGATTTCATTTATTGCTCTCTTTTTTGCAGTTGTTATAGCAATACCTTTAGGGATTTATTTAACGAATAAGAAAAAAATAGCAGAAAGTATTATTGGTATTAGCGCTGTTCTTCAAACGATTCCTTCTTTGGCATTACTAGGCTTGTTAATTCCGCTATTTGGTATAGGGAAGATACCAGCCATCATAGCATTAGTTGTTTATGCGCTTTTACCAATCTTACGTAATACATACACTGGCATAAATGAAGTAGATGCATCGTTAAAGGAAGCCGCAATGGCAATGGGGATGAATACTCGAAAGAGGTTAGTGAAAGTAGAGCTACCTCTCGCTATGCCTGTTATGATGGCTGGAATAAGGACTGCCATGGTTTTAATAGTAGGTACAGCTACATTGGCGGCATTAATCGGTGCTGGGGGACTTGGAGATATTATTTTACTAGGGATAGATCGTAATAATACATCATTAATTATTTTAGGAGCCGCACCAGCTGCACTATTAGCGCTAGCTTTTGACTTTTTACTAAAAAAAATTGAATCACTTTCCTTTAAAAAAACAGTAACAGCATTAAGTACTATTAGTGTTGCAGCGTTACTAATGATTCTTCTTCCTCTAATAAATATCAATGAAAAAGAAGAAATCGTAATTGCCGGTAAACTTGGAGCAGAGCCTGAAATTCTTATCAATATGTATAAATTACTTATTGAAAAAGAGACTGATTTGAATGTTCAATTAAAGCCTGGTTTAGGTAAGACCTCATTTGTATTTAATGCACTGAAATCAGGTAGTGTCGACATTTATCCCGAGTTTACTGGTACTGCAATTTCTGAGTTTTTAAAAGAAAAAGCCATAAATAATAACCAAGATGATGTTTATCATCAAGCTCAAGAAGGTATGTTGAAGAAGTTTGACATGATAATGCTTAATCCCATGAAATACAACAATACGTATGCATTAGCAGTATCAAAAGAGGCTGCAAAAACATATGAATTGAAAAGTATTTCGGATTTAAAGGCTGCTCAAGGAAAAATAAAAGCCGGGTTTACAATGGAGTTTAATGATCGTGAAGATGGTTATCGAGGCATACGTAAGCTTTATGATACTACTTTATCTAATATTACTACGATGGAACCCAAACTTAGATATCAGGCTATAAAATCTGGAGATATTGATTTATTAGATGCCTATTCAACTGATAGTGAAATCAGACAACACAAATTAGTCGTTTTAGAAGATGACAAAAAACTGTTCCCCCCATACCAAGGTGCACCTATATTAAGAAATGAAACAATTAAAAAGTACCCTGAAATTGAAAAAGCCTTAAATAAACTAGCTGATCAAATAACTGATGATGAAATGCGTGAAATGAACTATAAAGTAAATGTAAAAGGTAAAAAAGCATCTGAAGTAGCACGTGAGTTTTTAGAGAAAGCTGGTTTGTTGTAATAACTTCTTCTATAATATAGAAAGTTGGAAAGAGTCTTTTCCTTCTTTATATTTTTTAACTTCATTATGACTTAATATAAGATTAGAACCCTTTGTATTCATATTATAAAGGGTTCTTTTTTTATGTTCATACCTAAAAATTTGTTATTATGTTACAAAATTTCGAAAAATAATTAATTATTTATAAAAAATAAAGACTTACTAATAGTTAGATAATTCTTGGATGTGTTAGAATAAATCATACTTTGAAAGAGGTGAGACTATTGGGAAGGCGATATTTAAAACTATCCACGTTACTAAATTAGAGAAACCATTAAACACGATGGATTATGCTACTCGCTTACTTTATATTGTCTATATTCTAAGTATGCATCTAAAAAAATGTGAACTATTAGGTAGAAACCAATATTCTAAAATACAAAGAATAAGAAATAAAAAAAGCGTATGTGGCTTTAATACTTGAAATTACATGACAAAATGAGAAATGTAGCATCACTCAGTATTAACTATTTGTTAGTGTCCATTGTTCATAATTACTTAGTCATATATCATCACGGAGGTGAATCCCTTTTTAAAGGGAAATAATTGGACATAACAATTTTTACGAATTTAATATTAATATCCATCTTAATCATGCTAACAGCTTTCTTTGTAGCTTCTGAATTTGCTGTTATTAAAGTACGAATGTCTCGAATTGATCAGCTAATTGAAGAAGGAAATAAAAAAGCTGTCGCTGCTAAAAAAATTGTTTCAGATTTAGATTATTATTTATCTGCTTGTCAGCTTGGTATCACTGTAACAGCTTTAGGATTAGGTACTCTCGGAGAGCCTACAGTAGAGAAACTTCTACATCCAGTTTTTGATTACTTAGGGATACCAGCAGCTATGTCAACTGTAGCATCTTACGCTCTTGCGCTAATGGTTATGACCCTGCTTCACGTTGTATTAGGGGAGCTAGCACCAAAAACATTGGCGATTCAGTATGCAGAACGTTTGACGTTACTTCTAGCACCTTCTTTAGTTACGTTTGGTAAAATATTCTTCCCGCTTATCTGGTTTATGAATGGAACATCTCGTACTTTACTTCGCTTATTAGGTGTTAAACCTACTAGTCATGAACAGGCGCATTCGGAAGAAGAGCTACAGATTATTATGACACAGAGCTTCCAAAGTGGCGAGATCAATCAAACGGAACTAACATACATGCAGAACATTTTTGTATTTGATGAGCGTGTAGCAAAAGATATAATGGTTCCACGTACTCAGATGGTTGTTTTAGATAGTGTAATGGAAAAAGAAGAAATTCTACAAATAATTGATGAACATCATTTTACAAGATACCCTGTAACAGAAAATGGAAATAAAGATAAAGTCATTGGCGTAGTTAATACGAAAGAAATGGTAACCAAATATGCACTTGGCAAGCAAACAACATTAGAAGAGCATATTCACAAAATACCTTTCATTCTTGAGACAGCGCGTTTACAAGATGTACTGCTAAAAATGAAGAAGGAACAAATTCATATTGTAATAGTCATAGATGAGTTTGGCGGAACTTCGGGTATTATTTCAATGGAAGATATTCTAGAGGAAATCGTTGGTGAAATCCGCGACGAATTTGATAACGATGAAATTCCAGATATTTTTGAGAATGGTAGAAATGAATATCTGATTAATGGGCGTGTCCTTTTAGACGAATTAGAAGATCGATTTAATATCACATTTGATAATACGTATAATGTTGATACAATCGGAGGATGGATACAAGCAGAAATGCTACAAGCGGACGGTAAGCAAGCACCTATTCATCGTGAAAATCAACAATGGAAAATCGCAAAAAGCGATAATCATCAAATTTTGCAAGTATCTCTAAAATTACAGAATGAAGTTACTGCTTAATGAATCCAACTTATTAGTAGTTATTGATTCTGCTCATAAAATTGTATGGTAGAGAGCAAACTAGTCAATTTTATTTAAGAAACTAATTATAAAAAACAGAAAAAATCCATTTTGGTTTAGTTTATTCCAAAATGGATTTTTTTGTTTTGCAAACAAGAGACCTTAAAACAGTTTTTATGAATAATGACTATGTTGCAAAATGTACTGCTATAGAGTAGGTAATTTTATTGGGATTTTAACAATTTTAGTGGTGTAATCTACCCTGATTCTTGTCTTAATACCATTATACAAAATTGTTTACATCTCCAGTTTTACATTTTTATCTAGATTTTCGCATAAAGTACTTACATGTTTATTTTTTGGGGGAAGTCTATATGTATTTTATAAAGAAAAGTATTGTTATAGTCGTTGGTAGTATACTAGTATCTTTAGGGATAAATCTCTTTTTAGCACCATACGAGGTATTAGATGGGAGCATTATAGGTCTAGGTTTAATATCTAACTATATATGGGGACTACAGGCAGGATTCATCATAATACTTTTAAGTATCCCTGTATTTATTATTGCTTGGATTTACTATAGAGATTATTTCTTCAATAGTTTACATGGTTTACTTGTTACCTCCTTTTTTATTGATATCTTAGAACCTTTTGATACCCTTGTACACATTAATCCAATTTACAGTTCGATATTAGGGGGAGTTCTTATAGGTCTTGGAATTGGTATAATGTTACGGTTTAAGACAAGTACAGGTGGTACAGATCTTATTGCTCAGTTTATAAGTGATAAAGTGGGTATTAATGTTGGTATACTTATAATCTTAATAGATTCGGTTGTAATCATTGTGGGCGGTCTATTACTATCTTATGATACATTCTTCCTTTCTATTATTACGATACTTGTTGTAGGGATGACAACTAGTTTTTTTACAAAAAATATAGTACAAACTTGAGAATGTGCTAGTGACTATAAATTAAAATTCTAATCAAGATGTCTTCGTGCAATGAAATAAGCAGATTACATATTTGTTTTAAATATGTTTGGTATTGGTCATGAAAATTAAATGAACAAAAATTAGATATCCATTTTGACATTTTTTATTCATAGGATTTGTTTAACTTGATTGTTGATTTTTTTCAAATTATAAGCGTATTCGAGTTTTATAATTGGTTTATGAAAAGGATAACAAAAAGGATTGTTAAAAATACAATACATATAACAGAAGCAATTTTAGTGTAGGTAATAGCAGTTTCAGTAACATTGGGCTCTTCTTTGTACATCCATCGTTTTCCCCATAATATTGCATCTTTAGGGTTAGAAATTTGCCATATTAATATTGCATATATTGGAATAAATAATATAAAACATAAAATAACCGTTCCCATTCGCATCCCTCCTAATAATTTTTCTCTTCTTTTAGTTCTATACGGATAATTCAATACAAAAGATTCAATTCTACTCATATAGAAATTGAATTAGCTAAATTGCTAGGTCACATAAAGAATCATTCTCCAAAGTATTTCATTAATGGTAACAATAAAGTGATTGTTGTACCTAGTACAGTATGGCATATACATTTGCAATACTGATACAGAGTTGAAAAAAACTACGTATTAGTATTAAAAAAACAGCACCTTTTTAAAGATGCTGTATTATGAGCGATTAAATTCTAATCAATTATTTCAACAAATTCTTGTATGTTTTTTTCAATGTTATTATTTATTTTTCTAATTGTTAGTGGAGTTGTATTTTCGAATATGACATGAAGAGATGAGATAGAAGCTTTGAGCTCTATGTTTTTGTCTAGGTCCTCACGCGTGACAGTAAAGTCTTCTAATGTATTCGGATGATTACTTTGTTTAAGTGCTAGTTCAATCTTTTCAAAGAGTAAAAGCATAGGTTCATCCTTAAAATACCTAGTACTGGCTTTAAGCGCTAACCAGCTTTTAGGTTGAGCGTAATAATAGACACTCCACCAATAAAATTCAATAAGTGATTTACTTGCATGACTGTAATAAGTGTGGAAAATAAACAAAGCTTTTTGACCTTCAGAAAGTCGCTCGTAAAATTGTTCTTTGAATTGAGTGAAATTAGTTTCATTTGATATTCCACTTTTATAAAAATCAATAAGTGGTTCAAAGCATTTTTGACTAAGATCAGGACATGTTATCAAATCAATGTCTTGTTTTTTAATTTTAACTAGCAAAATAAAATCACACTCCTATCCAAATTATATGACATTGGAAATATAATATGCAATTTTGTTATCACGTAAG
The DNA here is from genome assembly GCF_050278625.1 of Viridibacillus sp. NPDC096237. NCBI lineage: Bacteria > Bacillati > Bacillota > Bacilli > Caryophanales > Caryophanaceae > Viridibacillus > Viridibacillus sp. NPDC096237. The sequence continues at coordinate 50,727 of NZ_JBNNTI010000030.1, forward strand.
TCGCATTTCAAAAACTGAAAAACTGGAAGACAAACTATGATCTATGTAGAGGATGCAACAGACCTTTGAAGTCGAAGAAATCAATTGAAAATGGCACTGAAGAACGGCGAATCCAGTCGACCAATGTTTGCGAAAATACTATTAAATAAAATGCCAATCAGTCGAACTTGCGATATTTTAGAAATCGGTGTTGGCACTTACTATCATAAATAGAATGGTTGTACCGTTGTTGCTTGGAGTTTTTAGAAAAATATGAGACGGTTCCTTTGACCAATAAGACATTCAAAGAAATGTGGTTAAATACTGATAAAATACACTACAATCTTAATAATGCTCGTAAGAAAGGGCAAGTTGGTAAAAAGTATTTCGGTTTAGAAGACAGTCAAGTACAGCTGATACAAATTCACGATACGTTTTAGGGAAATGACAGTAGAAGATTTGAAGCTCGATACTGCGGTTTATAAAGAAGACAAGCATTCTCACTCGAATTTATTTTAACATAAATTTTCATTTCCCTTTCATAAAAAGAAAGTACGTTTGGTGCTAAACGTACTAGTGCGATTTGATATGTTTTTTTACATTTTCTCCACATTATCTGAACTACCTAATATTAATGGTGTGTGTTTTTTATGTTTACCAACATAGCAAATGCTCAATTAACAGATGAAATTGAAGGGGATTATGAAAAATGTTCATTAACTATATACGCCAATAAAAATACATACAAGAAAGATGTGCTTTAGCATCTGGTGAATGTTGTTTTAGTTTGTCTGTCATAATTAGTCTTCCTCTCTGTTTTTAAATAAATGTTTTTCAATACGATCAACACGTCCTTCTAACGCTGAAAGATTACTGTTTATCCTCTGTAAAGCTAACGCCGTTATTTCTTGGGATTCATTCGAGCGTTATAAATGGTCCATTAGTTTATTTTCGCGTTCTTTTGACTCAATGATAAGTGCATAATAGGACTGTCAACAACGTTGTACCTTATTCGCTAATATTGACTTCAAATTGTTCTCCATTGTAGTTAACGTAATTATTTGTAGCCCCCATAACGGAAAATGTAGCATCGTATTGTAGATAATAACCTTGTACAAACTTACCATATATCGTACTTTTTGGAGGTCTGCTATCAGAGGTCCTTTTATTTTTGGACTCTTTAGAATGCTTTTATCCATAAAAACTACTTATTTCCAATTATTTTAAAATATGTTACTTTGTCAAATTAGGTGCACCACTTGCTCCATGAACGCTTCGTGTGCAGATTTCCAGCCCAAGCATTTTCTTGGGCGATTATTAATTAAATATAACGCCTTTTTTAATTCATCCT
>NZ_JBNNTI010000031.1:0-5023 GCF_050278625.1 Viridibacillus sp. NPDC096237
TCTGATGTTTAGTGTGGTAACTTACATTTTACACGGAATCGTTATGGGCGTTTTCTATTTTGTCTTGGTGTTGCACTTAATATTACAATTCGTCAAATAAAAAAGACCGTAGTTAAACTTGAATTTCTTCGAGTTTGTCTACAGTCTGAGAGATTCCGTTTTGGAATCTCCTTTTTTATGATTCTTTATAAATTAATTGATACATAATAAATACAAATAAAATCCATATTGGACCGACAATAAGCGCGATTCGAGTATCTGGGAAGTATGCCATTAAAATCATGACAAGTGATAGAAAGGCAAGAGCTAAATATGATCCGAATGGATACATAAATGCTTTATATTTTAACTTTGATACTTGCGTTTTTGACAATGATTTACGGAATCTTAATTGAGTAATTAAAATAATTCCCCATGTCCAAATTGCTCCAAATGTAGATATACTAGTTACCCATACGAATACTTTTTCAGCGACAAAATAGTTCAGTGCCACGCCGATTAGTAATACAAAAGCAGATGCCATAATGGCTGTGGCGGGTACTCCACCTTTACTAATTTTCGCAAATACTTTTGGTGCTTGCTTTTGTTCAGCCAAGTTAAAGAGCATACGGCCAGTACTGAAAATACCGCCATTACAGCTAGATAATGCGGCTGTTAAAACAACAAAGTTAATAATTCCTGCAGCATAACGTAAACCAATTTTATCAAACATTAAAACGAAAGGACTACCTGTAGAGCCAACTTCATTCCAAGGATAAATCGACATGATTACAAGTAATGCACCTACATAGAATAATAAAATACGCCAAAGTACAGTATCAATTGCTTTAGGAATAACTTTTTCAGGGTTTTTAGCTTCACCAGCTGTAATCCCGATCATTTCGATACCTAGATATGCGAACATTACTATTGGTAAGGACATGAAAACACCTTGTATTCCATTCGGGAAAAATCCACCATGACTCCATAAATTACTAAAGCCAACAGCAATACCGCCGTTACCAATACCAAATAAAATAACACCTAAGCCAAGTACAATCATCGAAATAATTGCAAGGATTTTAATAAGTGCAAACCAAAATTCAAATTCACCATAAGCTTTTACAGCAATTAAATTCACCATAACCATGACAATTAATGCTGCTAATGCCCATAACCATTTTGGGGAATCTGGGAACCAAAGTTGCATGTACACGCCAACAGCTGTAATTTCAGCCATACAAGTAACAATCCACAAGAACCAATAGTTCCAGCCTGTAATAAATCCTGCTAGTGGACCTAAATAATCTCTAGCATAGCGACTAAACGAACCCGCAACGGGATTGTTTACGGCCATTTCGCCAAGTGAACGCATAATAATGAAAATAACAGCACCACCAAGTGCATAGGCTAATAAAATAGCTGGTCCAGCTAATTTTATAGCTCCTGCAGAACCTAAAAATAGACCGACTCCTATGGCAGCACCAAGCGACATCAACGTAATATGTCGTTGCTCCAATCCGCGTTGAAGCTCTGGTTTCTTGTTCATAATGTAAGACTCCTTCGAAGCTAATAATAACTCCCCTATATTATCACAAAATTTGATAAATAAGAATCCACACGCCAGATCAAATAGAAAAAACTTGTAAACTCTTTGTTTTTCTATGTAATTTATGGTTACAATACATATATATGTTTGACTAATGCAAATATATTGAAAATTTAAGAGATTCTCGTATAAAAGAAAGGGGAGTTTTTCTATGTCTAAGCGTTTGTTAAAAGCAGAGGATTTATATGCCTTACATTCAGTCACAAATCCACAATTATCACCGAGTGGAGAAGAGGCAGTATTTGTTCGTACAATTATTGATGAAGAAAAAAATAAATATATAGCACACTTATTCCATCTAGATATTAAAAGTGGCGCAGTTACACAATGGTCATATGGAGAAGATCGCATATCATCTCCTACTTGGTCGGCAGATGGGAAAAGCGTCGCATTTTTATCGAACCGTAAAGAACAAAATCAAATTTACATTATTGCAAAAAGTGGTGGAGAGGCTCGCCATCTTACAACATTAGCTAATGGCGTTTCGCAATTCAAATGGTCACCATGCGGTCAGAGTATTTGGTTTAGTGGTCGCCTTAAAGAAGGTAAAAACTTCACTGATGTTATCGAGAAAGAAGAAAAGAAAAAGCCAACCGCGTATATAGTAGAAGGTATGAAATATAAAGCCGATAGCAAAGGATTATTACCTCAAGATAGCTACAATCAAATTGGCAAAATTGATGTGGCAACGGGGGATATCGAATTGTTTTCAGAAGGCAATCATAATTATAGTCTAGAAGCAGTTTCACATGATGGTGAAAAATTAGTTTTATCAGTAAATCGCGCAGAAAATAAAGACTTTGATTTCAGTCAGCAACTGCTATTAGTTGATATTGAAACAAAGGAAGAAACGACTATTCTTCATGAAGAAGGTTATTATGGAGATGCTTATTTTTCATATGACGACCGTTATATAGCGTTCTATGGCAGTAATCAAACATATAAAAATGCGACTCACGGAGCAGTTTATATTTACGATACAGAAGAGCAGTATTACAGAAACTTGACCGAGGGTTTTAATGCGCCAGTAGGAGATGTTGCTGTAGCAGATCATCAACAAGGAGTTACTGCACCGACTGTTGTATGGACGAAAGCAAATGATCTTTATTTCCAAGTGTCTACAATGGGAGATATACGATTATATTATGCAACATTGGATGGAGCAATTTATCCAGCGAGTCCTGAAGGTGAACATGTCTATGGTTATGATGTTGAGCGTAATGGTTCGTTCGCGCTGTTAGCAATTAGTAATCCTGTAGTTCCAGGTGAACTTTTCAAATACGATGTAACAACTGGTGAACGAGAACAAATGACTCATTTCAATGATGCCTTTGTTGGCGAAGTTGAACTTGTTCAACCTAAAGAAATTGCTTTTAAAAGTTCAGATGGATTAGATGTATATGGTTGGTTGATGAAGCCAGCTCAATATGAAGAAGGTACAAAATATCCGTTAATCGTTGAAATCCATGGTGGGCCACATGCTATGTATGCTAATTCTTTTTTCCATGAGTTGCAGTTACTAGCAGCACAGGGTTATGGTGTTTTATATATTAATCCGAGAGGAAGCCACGGATATAGTCAAGAATTTGTAGATGCAGTACGTGGTGATTATGGCGGTGGTGATTATGAAGACATCATGGCTGGATTAGATGCTGTGCTTGCAGAGCAAGGTTGGATTGATACAGATCGATTGGGTGTTACTGGTGGAAGCTACGGTGGATTTATGACAAACTGGATTGTTGGTCATACAAATCGCTTCAAGGCTGCAGTTACTCAGCGCTCAATCTCGAACTGGGTTAGCTTCTTTGGTGTATCAGATATTGGGTACTATTTCAGTGACTGGCAAATGGGTACAGATATGAAGAATGTAGAAAAGCTATGGCAACATTCCCCTCTGAAATACGCAGGAAATGTGGAAACGCCATTACTAATCTTGCATAGCGAAAAAGATTTCCGTTGTCCAATAGAACAAGCTGAACAACTATATATTACATTGAAATCTATGGGCAAAGAAACACAATTTGTGAGATTCCCAGATGCAGACCATAACTTATCTCGAACAGGTTTACCAAATTTACGTATAGAAAGACTTACACAAATTACAGGTTGGTTTGAGAAGTATTTATAATCCAACTGGAATTCCATGTAGTACAAATGAAAGACAATTTTTTCTTAAGACTTTAAGAATAATTTGCTAAGGAGATGTTCTTGAGGTACTAGTTAATCTGATGTCTTTCAGGTTTATTACTCGTCATTATTTTCCATCGTCTCAAAAGGTTTGTTTTTATTAAATGTGTAGTTGATTGGAGCGAAGGTGGTGACTCCTGCGGGAAAAGCGAGACAGTCCAAGACCCTGCAGGAGCATAGCGACGAAGCGACTTGGCGCCCGCCCGCGGAAAGCGCCCGCCGTAGTGGAAATCAACGGTCTTATCTATTTTAAAAAAAGGCTGTTTTCGTAAACTTTGTTGTTTTGGTTAAATAGTGTTATTCAACAATCGGGCCAGATTGTTGAGGTGCTATATGTAAAGTGAACTTACCAAAAATTATTCTTATGGAGGTTGTAGAATGAGAAATGGTGTTATCTTAATGACCATAATTTCGGGGCTACTTTTCTGTTTTATAATGATTGCAGCTTCGCTATCTCCCTTTCCGGATCCTGGTGGATTCAATTCTTTAGGTATGTGGCTGAATATTATAATGTTTCTTGTCTTTTATATTCTGTCTTTAATTTTGTATTGGGTAGGAGTTAAAGGAATGAAATATGTTATGGCAGTTTTTTGCGGAGTAGGGTTACTTATATCACTTTCAATAATTGTAATGGCATTTGTAATGGGAACGGTTACTTATAATGTTTCTGATTTTCTATATGTGATCGTTCTTTGCGTTATGTCACTAATTGCCAATATCGTTTGGTATATTGTTGCATTTAAAAAGTAGCAGATTTATAACGTTCTGTTTTATAAGGATGCAATGTATTAAACAATCGGGCGCGATTGTTGTATAGCCCAACTTTTCTTTATAGCAACAATCTTTGAGAAAACAGCCTAAAAAAAAGACCGTAGATAAATTCGAATTTCTTCGACTTGATCTTGTCATCATTTTTTCATCGCCTCAAGAGATTTGTTTATATTACATGTGTAGTTGAATGGAGCGAAGGTGGTGACTCCTGCAGGAAAAGCGGGACAGTCCAAGACCCTGCAGGAGCATAGCGACGAAGCGACTTGGTGCCCGCCCGCGGAAAGCGTCCACTGTAGCGGAAATCAACGGTCTTATCTATTTTTAAAAAAAGACCGTTGGTAAATTTGGATTTCTTCGAGTTTGTCTACAGTCTGGAAGAATCTCGTCATTATTTTTCATCGCCTCAAAAGTTTTGTTTTTATTCCATGTGTAGTTGATTGGAGCGGAGGTGGCGACTCCTGCGGGAAAAGCGGGACA
>NZ_JBNNTI010000031.1:5118-51699 GCF_050278625.1 Viridibacillus sp. NPDC096237
GGACAGTCCAAGACCCTGCAGGAGCATAGCGACGAAGCGGCTTGGCGCCCGCCCGCGGAAAGCGCCCACTGTAGCGGAAATCAACGGTCTTATCTATTTTTAAAAAAAGACCGTTGGTAAATTTGGATTTCTTCGAGTTTGTCTACAGTCTGGAAGGATCTCGTCATTATTTTTCATCGCCTCAAAAGTTTTGTTTTTATTCCATGTGTAGTTGATTGGAGCGGAGGTGGCGACTCCTGCGGGAAAAGCGGGACAGTCCAAGACCCTGCAGGAGCATAGCGACGAAGCGGCTTGGCGCCCGCCCGCGGAAAGCGCCCACTGTAGCGGAAATCAACGGTCTTATCTATCTGTTTTTTTATTGTTAAAATTTTTTAATGAAATGATAGTCTAACTTTTATTAAATTCCACTTCCATCGTATCCATCATACATTCATGGTGATATCCGGTTGCGAATAAATTAACAAAAGGTTCCGTATAATATACGGAACCTTTCACTTTTCACTACGTTCATTAAAAGACATACATATTTATAAATCCGTGACAGTATAGTGAGAAAACAGTATGATAAACAAGTGACAAAAAAAGATTGCGAGTGAATTGAATGATTGGACTAATACAGAACTTATTTAGCTTTATAATGCATATTGATCAGCATCTCGTTGAAATAATTCAGCAATTTGGTGTTTGGTCATATGGCATACTCTTTTCTATTGTTTTTGTAGAAACGGGTGTGGTAATATTCCCGTTCTTACCAGGTGATTCTTTACTATTTGCCAGCGGTGCGTTTGCAGCACTTGGCGCCTTTAATTTACCGATTCTTCTTTTAGTGTTTTTCGTAGCAGCTGTATTTGGAGATTCAGTAAACTATGAGATTGGACAAAAGGTTGGAACTGCTATTTCACCGAAGAGCTTTTTAGGGCGTATTATTAATCAGGATCGTATGCAAAAAGCACAGGACTTCTTTAATAAGCATGGTGGAAAAACGATCATTTTTGCTCGTTTTATGCCATTTATTCGAACCTTTATCCCGTTTATAGCGGGTGCGAGTCGAATGCATTATCGTCAATTTATTATGTATAACATTATAGGCGCATTTCTATGGGTTACGATTTGTACATTAGCAGGATATTATTTTGGTAATATTCCAGTAATTAAAGATAACTTCTCAAAAGTTATCTTAATTATTATTTTCGTTTCAGTGTTACCAGCGATTATTGGTTTTATGAAATCCAGAGTAAAGAAAAAATAGATTCAAAAACACTTTAGTTACTTGGCTAAAGTGTTTTCTTTTTTTTATATCCTATTTAACTAATAAGAATTATTGGAATATTTAGTGAAAAGTAGAGTGGAAAATGTTAGTATTGAAGTTATATAAAGAAAAAATTTATTAAAGGAGTTTGATATCATGGAAAAAATGAATGTTGAAAGCTTTAATTTAGATCACACAAAGGTCGTTGCGCCGTTTGTCCGTTTAGCAGGCCTTAAAAAAGGTGTAAATGGTGATGAAGTTTATAAATATGATATTCGCTTTAAACAACCAAACAAAGAGCATATGGAAATGCCTGCCCTACATTCAATTGAGCATCTAATGGCTGAGAATATTCGTAATCATACGGATCATGTAGTCGATCTAAGTCCAATGGGATGCCAAACGGGCTTCTATTTATCAATGATTAATCATGATAACTTTGATGAAGTTCTGGATATTTTAGAAAAAACTTTTGAAGACGTTTTGGCTGCAACGGAAGTACCAGCGTGCAACGAAGTACAATGTGGTTGGGCTGCGAGTCATAGTTTAGACGGTGCAAAGGAACTTGCAACAGAAATGCTTGCGAAGCGTAGTGAGTGGAAACAAATCTTTATAGAAGAATAAACAGCAAAGAGGCTGCGCATACTAGCAGCCTCTTTATTATTATCTTCCTGTAAAGTTTGGTTTTCGTTTCTCAGAGAATGCATTGAGTGCTTCAATACGATCTTCTGTAGGGATGGTGATTTCATATGCTTTACGCTCAATTTGAAGGCCTGTTTGCAAGTCGGTATTCATACCATGTTTGATAGCAAATTTTGCTTGTTGTAATGCAACTGGACCATTAGCAAGCATCAACTCTGCGAAAGCGACTGTTTTTGCAAGAAGTTCATCACGTTGTTCGATTTTAGTCAGCAGACCATAAGTTAAAGCTTCATCAGCCTTTAATCTTTTTGCAGTTAAAATCAGCTCGAGTGCTTTCGCTTCTCCTATGAGTCTAGGAAGTCGTTGTGTTCCACCAGCTCCAGGAATAATGCCAAGACTCGTCTCTGTTAAACCGAGAGTAACATCATCGGCTGCAAAACGGAAGTCACATGCTAATGCTAATTCGGTACCCCCACCGAAAGCATAGCCATTAATCATTGCAATAGTCGGTTGGGGCAAGTTTTCGATAGCTGAAAAAACTTCACCGATTTTATAAAGATTACGCTTTACTCGTTGTTCTGTTAAAGTTTTTCTTTCTTTTAAGTCAGCACCAACACTAAATGATTTGTCACCTGAACCTGTAAAGATGACAACACGAATATCAGGATTAATACGAATAGATTCAACAACTTGCCCTAGTTCAGCTAATAAATCATAATTGAATGCATTCATCGCAAGCGGCCTATTTAACGTAACAAATGCCAAATGTTCTTGTTGTTTATAAATTAGTGTTTCCAATAGAATTTCCCCCTTATTGTAAAAAATTACTCCCAAATTAACGATAGCATGTCTACGATTTTTCGTCATCTTTAAATAATCACTTCCAGTTATTCACCTCTGATAACTATCCGTATATTTCAAATCACAAAAAATAATTATATAAAATGTGTATAACCATAAAGTTATAGGTAAAATGAAAGGGGTAATGTAATGAGTAAACTAAATAATTTAAGTAAAATTACCGATATAATGAAATGGAAATAGATTTTAAAGGAGAAACCATATGGAAGTATTTATTGGTCGACAACCTATATTTAATAAACATAAGCAAGTTTTCGCATATGAATTATTGTATCGAGACGGAGCTGTCATGAACGAGTTTCCAGCTATTGACTCAGATAAGGCAACTGTTGAAGTTTTGATCAATTCATTATTTTCAATTGGTTTTGATGAGCTTGCAAATGGTAAACCATGCTTTATAAACTTTACTGAAAACCTTTTAATGAGTAACATATTTGATCATTTACAGCCTGATCAAATAGTAATTGAAATTTTAGAAGACGTTCCCATTACGGCAAAACTGGTGAAGAGAATCAAACAATTAAAAAGCCAAGGTTATAAAATTGCTCTTGATGATTTTGAATTGCAAAATAACGTGACAATTTATAATGAATTATTTACATATACAGATTATATAAAAGTAGATTTTCTCCTTTCTTCAGAAGATGAAAGAAAAGAAATTGAGAATCGTGTAAGAAATGAATTTCCACAAATTATTTTATTAGCTGAAAAGGTAGAGACACGTTCCCAATTTCACATTGCTAAAGAAAACGGGTATCAACTTTTTCAAGGTTATTTCTTTAAACAACCGCAAATTATCCGAGGTAATGATATACCAACCAATGTATTACAATATTATCGTGTTATCTCATTATTACGTGGAAGGGATCCGGATATTGATGATATCACAAAGCAAATTGAACATGACGTCGCGATGTCGTTCAAATTATTGAAACTGATTAATTCATCGTCTAAACGTAAAAAATCTAAAATTCGATCAATTAAACAAGCTATTCTGTTATTGGGGTTAGCGGATTTACGTAAATGGATATATATTTTAGCGTATCGTGAATCACAAAATGATGAGCAAGCTGACGTGTATGATGAATTGATGAAGGCTTCATTATGTAGAGCTAAAATTTGTGAAATGTTAGCACGTTATAAATATAAAGAGAATTACTCCGAATATTTCTTAGTAGGAATGTTTTCATTAATTGACGCAATCTTACAGAGGTCGATGAACAATATATTATCGCAGTTGCCTTTAGCAGATAATATTATCGAAACAATTTTAGAGGGAGAAACAGAGATGACGCCGTATTTACAAATGGCTATTGCTTTGGACAAGTTAAATTGGGATAAAGTTGCAGAATTGGCGGTTGAGATTGGGATAAGCGGAAAAGATTTATTTGCTATATACCAAGAAGCAAATAAATGGTCAGATAATATGCTTTAATTTGTACTATAGTTATTGTTCTAAAAGAGCTAAAACGATATACCTAAAGACTAACATAGTAGAATAAGCCCTTCATTTTTGGGGATACTGAAAAAGTAAAATTCACAAAGTTGAAACAACTAGATGAAAGCGTTGATATACCTGTGTTTACTGCGTTTTCTAACTGAAACACTTGGCAGTGCAAGGTTCTAAAAATACCTATATTTGGTATAATTATTTATGAAGTAATACAAATTTTTTGGGAGGGTAAAAGAATGAAAAAAACTCTACTTGCTATTTTATTCGGTTCAGCTCTTGTACTCGGCGCATGTGGTGGTAAAGAAAAAGTAAAAGAAGAAAATGTAAATACTTCTGAAACTGCTGCTGTTGATACGCAACAAATTATTCAATCTAAATGTATTTCTTGTCACGGTGAAAATCTTAAAGGTCAAGGTAACTTCCCTGACATTTCAAAAATCGGTGCGAAACTTTCTAAAAAAGAAATTTTAGATGTTATTAATAATGGTAAAAATGGAATGCCTAAAGGACTTATTACTGGTGACGATGCTGAAGCAGTAGCTAAATGGTTATCTGAGCAAAAGTAAGTTCTATATCAAAACTAGCTTTCTGAGGGGAAGCTAGTTTTTTTGTGGAGAAAAAATGACCTAATATGAGCAATCTAGGTAGTATATGGATTGCTTTTTTTGTTGTGAAATAATGTAACGGCTGTATTCTTTAACCTCATAGTGTCAATCATAGTTGGACAAACGCGCTCAGCATTAAAGAAGATATCCAGCTTCGCGCGTTAGCTACTCGGTCACTTCAGTCTCTCAAACAAAGGCAAAAAGCGCCTTTGTTTCGATTCTTCCAGTGTCTGATGTAGCGGTACGAACGCGCTCAGCATTGAAATTTATGTTAATATATATTGCAAGTGTTGTTGATATTAATGGGTAGTTTTATGGAAGGAAGTGTTGATTTTGGATCAAGTCTGTACAAAAGATGTTATCAAGATGTTTGATTTGAAACTTATCAGTGGCCATGAGGGAATTGGCCGACATATATTAACAAGTGATATATCTAGACCAGGACTTGAGATGGCAGGGTATTTTACGCATTATCCTGCTCAACGTGTTCAGTTATTAGGAAAAACGGAGTTATCATTTTTTGATATGTTGCCAAAAGATGTGCAGTATGATCGAATGAACAAACTTTGTTCACAAGATACGCCTGCTATTATAATTTCGCATGATATGGAAGTTCCTGAAGCATTGTTTGTTGCTTCTAATGAACACCATGTTCCGGTACTATCGACGAAAATGGCTACAACACGTTTCTCTAGTTTGTTAACGAATTATCTTGAAAGTCAGTTAGCACCAACGACAGCTGTCCATGGTGTATTAGTAGATATATATGGTATTGGTGTTTTGATTACAGGTAAAAGTGGTGTAGGTAAAAGTGAAACCGCGCTTGAACTTGTAAAAAAAGGACATCGCCTTGTTGCTGATGACTGTGTAGAAATTCGTCAAGAAGGAGAAAATACATTAATAGGTAATGCTCCTGCTCTAATACAATATTTACTTGAAATTCGTGGCATTGGTATTATTGATATTATGACATTATTTGGTGCAAGTGCAGTTAGAAAGCATAAGCGCATTTCACTTGTCATTGATTTAGAAGTATGGGATTCTGATAAAATATATGATCGTTTAGGTTTAGAAACTGAAACGATGAAAATCATTGATACAGAATTACCAAAGTTAACAATTCCCGTAAAACCTGGTCGAAACCTATCCGTTATCATCGAAGTAGCAGCGATGAATTATCGATTGAAAAAGCTTGGTGTCAATGCAGCTGAAGAATTTTCAAGAAGACTAGATAGTGTGATTGAGTCGAATGAAAATTAATGTAAATAGACTTCGTAGTTTGAAAGGAGAAAAGTATGGATTCAATATTATTAGGAATTAATCCTGTAGCGCTTGAGTTAGGGCCAATTTCAGTTAGATGGTACGGGGTTATTATTGCAACAGGCATTATTATTGCCTTTTTAATCGGACAACGTGAAATGGTGAAACGTGGGTTTCATGTTGATTTTTTAACAGATTTATTGATTTGGGCAGTACCAATTTCTATTATTTCCGCGCGTATTTACTATGTGATTTTTAAATGGGATTTTTATAGTGCAAATCCAAGTGAGATTATTCAGATTTGGCATGGTGGAATAGCCATACACGGTGCATTAATTGGTGCATTTATTACTACATATATTTTTGCTAAAAAACGTGGGGTTAGCTTTTGGAAAATTGCAGATATCTTAGCTCCGAGTCTAATTGTCGGTCAAATTATTGGGCGTTGGGGTAATTTTATGAACCAAGAGGCTTTTGGTGGTGCTGTAACTAGAGATTTCTTAGAAGGATTGTATTTGCCAAACTGGATCATTGAACAGATGAATGTGAACGGTATTTATCATCATCCCACTTTCTTATATGAATCGTTATGGAATATAATAGGCCTCGTATTGTTACTTGCTTTACGTAAAGTGAACTTACGACGTGGCGAAATATTTTTAACTTACATTATTTGGTACTCTTTTGGCCGTTTCTTTGTAGAAGGATTACGTACAGATAGTTTATTAATAGGTGATTTACGCATGGCACAAATTATGTCATTAGTCGGTTTAGTAATAGGTGTTGCACTTTTCATTTATAGAAGAATGATGGTAAAACCAGTTGTGAAGTATTTAGATAAATAGAATATCAGAAAAAAGTGATGCGACGGGTTGATCCGTTATGAATTTCGATACTGCCGTTGTTTTTAATCTGTGTTACGACAGCATTCACTTTGACCATTGTTGTACCGACACTTTGACGACGAGCTGAAGAAAAGAAAGAAAAGGAGCTGCATTCGTATGACAACTAAAAAAATTAAAGCACTATTATTCGACTTTGACGGTACTTTACTAGATACAAACGAACTTATCATTCAAACTTTTTTACATGTATTAGATACGAAATTCCCCGGGAAATATAGCAGAGAAGATGTTCTACCTTTTTTAGGACCTTCTTTAAAAGAAACATTTTCAATTGTCGATTTAGAGCGTGTAGATGAATTAGTACAAGATTATCGTAAATGGAACATTGCTCATCATGATGAGCTTGTAACAGAATTTGATGGTATTTTAGAAACATTACATGCATTGAAAGCTGCCGGGATTCGACTTGCGATTGTTTCAACAAAACGACAAGAAATGCTAGCAAGAGGACTTCATGTATTAAAAGCAGAGGAATTATTTGAAGTTATTATTGGATTAGATGATGTGAAAAATGTTAAACCAGATCCTGAACCGATTTTATTAGCTTTAGAAAAAATGAACCTGCAAAAAGACGAAGTAATAATGATTGGTGATAACTCTCACGACATTGAAGGTGGTAAAAACGCTGGTGTAAAAACAGCAGGAGTTGCATGGTCATTAAAAGGCGAAGCTTTCTTAGCACAGTTTAACCCAGATTATATGTTACATCATATAAGTGATTTACTAAAGATTGTTGAGGAAGTTGCCAATGAGAAGAACTGAGAGATATCCAGTTAAAGGGGCTAGTTCGCTTTGGCAAATTTATAAAACAGTTTCCTTTTGGAAAGTAGCAAAAACATTCATCGTTATACAAATGGCGCGTTATACGCCGTTTTTATCGATGAAAAACTGGCTATACCGTACATTTTTGAACATGAAAATAGGAGACAAGACGGCTTTTGCCTTAATGGTGATGCCAGATACGATGTTTCCTGAACGTATTCAAGTAGGTAGTAATACTATAATTGGTTATAATACGACGATATTGGCACATGAATATTTAATAGAAGAATATAGATTAGGCGATGTAATTATTGGGAATCGTGTAATGATTGGTGCAAATTCAACAATATTACCTGGTGTTATCATAGGAGATGATGCAATTGTCTCTGCAGCAACATTAGTTAATAGAGACGTTCCAGCTGGCGCATTTGTCGGAGGTAATCCGATGCAAATCATTTACACGAAAGAACAAATGGATGCAAAAAAGTCAGTTAATTCGAAAAACTCATAAAGTTTATATGCTTTATGAGTTTTTTCTATTGACGATAAATAATAATTAAGATAAAATACTTTCATGCATTATCACTCTATCGCTCTAGTGAAGTAAAGTATATAAGTTAGGAAGTGTCCCTATGTCACCAATTCGAAAGTTTGAAAAACCGCTTGGAATGCGCGATACGTTTCCGAAGATTTTTGAGAAAAAAGAAGTTGTTAGACAGACCGGCAGAGACTTTCTACAATTGAGGGGCTTTGACTTTATAAAAACACCAACCCTTGAATATTACGATACAGTTGGTAAAGCCTCTGCAATCGTCGAGTCATCTTTATTTAAGCTAGTAGATAGTCAAGGTAATACATTAGTCCTTCGCCCAGATATGACAGCACCAATCGCACGTGTTGCTTCATCAAAGCTGTTAAAAGAAAAAATTCCACTACGTTTAGCTTATTTCGCAAACGTGTTCCGTGCTCAAGAAACAGAAGGTGGACGCCCAGCAGAATTTGAACAAATGGGTATTGAAATTATTGGAGACTCCTCCGTCTATGCAGACGCTGAATGTATATTAACAGTGATCGACCTATTAAAAGCATTAGAAGTAAAGCAATTTAAGTTAACAATCGGAAATGCAGGGATTTTAAATACGATTCTAACTCAAAATGTCAGAACAGAAGAGCAATTCAAAGAATTGAATAAACTACTTGTGAAAAAGAACATTGTAGGCTTTGAAGAAGCAGTTAAACTTTTCGAGTTACCTCAGAAAAACAAACAAACATTGTTAACTTTTATTGAAGAAGCGACAAATTTAAAAAGCATTAATCAAATTGAAAAATATTTAGTAGAAAAAGATGATTTTATATATATGGAAAGATTGCAAAAGATATTAGCGATTTCTGAAGCGGAAAAGTACATCTATTTTGATTTTACATTAGCAAGTCATATGAATTATTACACTGGAATGCTATTTGAAGTATTTGCAACAGGGGCAGGTTTTCCATTAGGAAATGGTGGTCGGTATGACGGGTTACTTGATGAATTTGGATCTCTAGTTGGAGCTATTGGCTTTGGACTACGCGTGGACCAATTGTTAGAAGCTATGACTTCACTTCAAACGAACAAAGAAGAAGTACTCGTATTATTTGAACAGTCTGAGTTTCTTAGAGCAGTAGCAAAGGCGACCTCTCTTCGTAAGGAGGGCAAACGTACAACTTTACAATCAATTGATGGTCTAGAGAATAAAGAGACATTCGAGCAACTATTTTCTCAAGTTGTACGTATGGGCAAGGGGGAATAAGTCATGACTGAATTGACAATCGCAATGCCTAAAGGGCGCATTTTCGAAGAAGCATATGAAATGCTCATTCAAGCGGGCTTTGATTTGCCTGAAGAAGTAGAAATATCACGTAAACTAATGATTGAGATTCCATCTGAAAAAATTCGGTTTATCCTAGCAAAACCAATGGATGTACCTACATATGTCGAACACGGTGTAGCTGATATTGGTATAGCGGGCAAAGATGTTCTGTTAGAACAAGGAAGAGCGGTACATGAATTACTTGATTTGAAAATTAGTAAATGTTATATCGCTTCTGCAGGACTGCCAAATACAACGTTAAATGATATCGCACCACGTATTGCGACGAAATATCCAACAGTTGCTTCTAACTATTACCGTGAAAAAGGAGAGCAAGTTGAAATTATTGGCCTGAATGGTTCGATTGAATTGGCGCCAATGATTGGACTTGCTGACCGTATTGTGGATATTGTTTCAACTGGCCAAACGTTAAAAGAAAATGGACTCATTGAATATGAATACATTACAGCTGTGTCATCTCGATTAATCGCAAATCCGGTGAGCTATCGGATGAAGAATGAGCGAATTCAAGATCTCGTAAAACGTTTAAAAAAATGTGTGAAATGAGAGAAGGTTAAAACGATGAAGATTCAAGACTTAACAAATAATATATCCTTACAACGCCCTTTAGAGAGAGGCAACGAGGAGCAATTACAAACAGTTAGGGAAGTGCTAGTCAATGTTCGTCAAAATGGTGATGCTGCTGTCAAGGAATATAGTGTCAAATGGGACGGTGTATTGCTTAATGAACTGCGCGTGTCACCAGAAGAAATAACTGAAGCAGTTAGCAGTATGGATGATCAATTGATTGGAGATCTGAGAGAAGCTGCTACGAATATTCGAGCATACCATGACAAGCAAAAACGCCAAGGTTTTCGTCTAGATTTAGAAAACAATTCTTGGTTAGGTCAACGTATTACAGCGTTAGCGGCTGTTGGTCTTTATGTGCCGGGTGGTTCAGCTGCTTATCCCTCATCTGTTTTAATGAATGTTATTCCAGCACAAGTAGCTGGTGTTGAACGAATCGTTTTAGTATCACCTCCAGGAAAAGACGGTAAGCTACCAGCTGCTGTTTTGACCGCAGCATCCATTTTAGGGATAACAGAAATTTATAAAATTGGCGGTGCACAAGCAATTGGTGCCCTTGCTTACGGTACAGAATCGATTCATGCAGTTGATAAAATTACAGGGCCAGGGAATATTTTTGTTGCATTAGCAAAACGCGAAGTGTTCGGTGAAGTAGCCATTGATATGATTGCTGGACCAAGTGAAATTGCTATCATTGCAGATGAAAATGCATATGCAGATGAGATAGCAGCAGACTTATTATCTCAAGCGGAACATGACCCGATGGCAAGTGCGATTTTAGTTACAACAAGTGAAAGGCTTGCTAAAGAAGTAGCGGAGGAAGTTGAAAATCAGTTAACATCATTACCGCGAGAAGCAATTGCACGTAAAGCAATCGAAAACTTTGGCTGTATTTATATAGCTGAGACACTTGCTGATGCTGTGCAAGCTATCAATCAATTAGCACCAGAGCATTTAGAAATTGTTACTAATAACGCTGAAGCTGTTGCTGAGCAAATACGTAATGCGGGCGCTATTTTTATCGGGCGCTATAGTTCAGAGCCAGTAGGAGATTATTTTGCAGGCACAAATCACGTGTTACCGACTAATAGTACAGCACGTTTTGCTAGTGGTTTAAATGTTGATGACTTTATTAAAAAAACAAGCGTTGTTTATTATGCAAAAGAAACTTGGGCACAAAATTCTGCGAAAATAGCTAGACTTGCAAGACTAGAAGGATTAGAAGCTCATGCCAGAGCAGTAGAGTCTAGAGGCTGGGATAAAGGAGACGAATCAAGTGGAAGCAACTAAAAAGCGTTTTGCAAAAATTGAACGAAAAACAAATGAAACTCAGATTGCAGTAGAAATTAATTTAGATGGTGAGGGAAAATCGACTATTTCAACTGGTGTTCCTTTTATGGACCATATGTTAGATCTGTTTATGAAACATGGTTTATTTGACGGTTCTATTACTGCCAATGGTGATATTTATATCGATGACCACCATACAACCGAGGATTTAGGTATTGTTTTAGGTCAGGCAATTAAAGAAGCTTTAGGTGATAAAAAAGGTATTAAGCGCTACGGTAACGCATTTGTGCCAATGGATGATGCATTAGCACAAGTTGTTATTGATTGTTCAAACCGTCCACACTTAGAATTCCGAGCAGAAATCCCAACAGACAAAGTTGGTACTTTTGATACCGAGCTAGTGCATGAATTTTTATGGAAATTTGCATTAGAGGCTCGTATGAATGTCCATGTCATCGTTCCTTATGGACACAATACTCATCATATTATCGAAGCGATCTTCAAAGCATTAGCTAGAGCGCTTGATGATGCGGTATCGATTGATCCACGCGTGAAAGGTGTACCGTCAACTAAGGGGCTGTTAACATGAAAATTGGCATAATCGATTATGGTATGGGGAATTTATTTAGCGTTGAACAAGCTATTAAACGCTTAGGCTATGAGGTTTTAGTATCTACTGATAAAGAAGAGCTACAAGCAACAGATACTCTTATTTTACCGGGGGTTGGTGCTTTCCAAGATGCTATGAAAAGACTACAAGAAACGAATTTGGTTTCACTAATAAATGAGTCAGAAAAAAGTAATAAACCTTTACTAGGCATTTGCTTAGGTATGCAATTATTATTTCAAGAAAGCGCAGAAAATGGCGGTGGCAAAGGACTAGGTATTTTCACAGGGGAAATTGAGCGCTTTGATGGTAGAGCTAATCGAGTACCACATATGGGATGGAACGAACTACAATTTGCTAGATATCCAGAATGGTTACAAGAAAATGAAATGACAGGTGATCGTTTCGTATATTTTGTTCATTCATATTTCGCAACTAATATGAATCAAGCGGATTTAGTTGCATTTGCTCATTATGGCGATAAACAAGTGCCCGCTATTGTACAAAAAGGCTCAATTACAGGTATGCAATTTCATCCTGAAAAATCAAGTGAATTCGGAGTGCTACTATTGAAACAATGGTTAGATGGTGTGAAAAAAGGAGTTGTCGTGTAATGGGTTCTATTCAAGTTTTCCCAGCAATCGATATGAGAGGTGGCAAATGCGTACGCTTATTTAAAGGTGATTACGCACAAGAAACAGTATATGCCAACTCACCATTTGAAATGGCAAAAAGCTTTGCAGGTGCAGGTGCAAGCTTTATACATATGGTCGATTTAGACGGGGCAAAAGACGGTGAGCGTACACATGCAGCTGAAGTAATACGTGTTGCAAAAGAATTACCTTTGAAAGTACAAATTGGTGGTGGCATTCGTTCTGAGGAGGATATCCGATTCTACCTTGAAAATGGTGTGGATCGCGTGATAATTGGTAGTCTAGCTATTCGTGAACCGGAGCTAGTCGCAAGCTTTATAAAAGAGTTTGGGGCAGAACGCATTGTGATTGGACTAGATGCAAAGGATGGCATGGTAGCAACACACGGTTGGCTTGAAACGTCTAACAAAACCGCTATTGAAGTAGGGCGATACTTTGCACAGGCTGGTGCAAAGTATTTTATCTTCACTGATATTGCAACAGACGGCACTTTAGCTGGTCCAAACATTGCTGCTAATGTAAAACTTGCTGAAGCTACAAAGGCTGTAATTATCGTATCTGGAGGGATTAGTTCACTTGAAGATATCCAGCAAGTGAAAGAGGCGTCACAACATTCAACAGTAAGTGGCGTTATTATTGGCAAAGCCCTTTATGCAGGTAGATTTACATTACTTGAGGCACTTAAGGAGGCGGAATAATGCTTACGAAACGAATTATTCCATGTCTTGATGTTAAGGAAGGTCGCGTTGTAAAAGGTGTTCAATTCGTCTCATTACGAGATGCTGGAGATCCTGTAGAGCTTGCTAAGTTCTATAATGAACAAGGTGCAGATGAACTTGTTTTTTTAGATATTTCGGCTTCGCATGAAGGTCGTGAAACGATGGTTGATGTCGTACGACAAACAGCATCTACTTTAGCGATTCCTTTTACAGTTGGAGGCGGCATTCGAACACTTGAAGATATGAAACGACTTCTACGTGCAGGTGCTGATAAAGTGTCAGTCAATTCTTCTGCATTACAACGTCCAGAGCTTATTAAAGAAGGTTCAGATTACTTCGGAGCACAATGTATCATTGTGGCAATTGATGCTAAATGGAGTGAAGAAGACGGTACTTGGATGGTATACACGCACGGAGGTCGTAACAAAACAGAGTGGCAAGCAGTGGCTTGGGCGAAAGAAGTAGTAAGACTTGGCGCAGGTGAATTACTTGTCACAAGCATGGATCAAGATGGAGAGAAAAATGGTTTTGATCTCCCCTTAACAAAAGCAATCCGCGAAGCAGTCAATGTACCAATAATTGCGAGTGGTGGCGCAGGTAATGCAGAACACTTTTACGATGTTTTACAACTAGATGCAGATGCTGCATTAGCGGCTTCTATATTTCACTATAAAGAAACAAGTGTCGCAAAAGTGAAAAATGAATTGCGACAAAGGGGAGTGTTCGTGAGATGATAGAAAATCTTCAATTTGACGAAAAAGGTTTGATTACTACGGTAGTACAAGATGCACAAACGAAAGAAGTATTAACTGTTGCATACATGAACAAAGAATCTTTAAAAAGAACTTTAACAACAGGGGAAACATGGTTTTATAGTCGTTCTCGTCAAGAGTTATGGCATAAAGGAGAAACAAGTGGTAACACACAAAAAGTGATAGCTATTCGTGCTGATTGCGATCAAGATGCACTAATTGTAGAAGTTTTACCGGTAGGACCCGCATGTCATAACGGTACGACTAGTTGCTTTACGGAAATCCTTAAAGAAAAATCAGCAAATGTGGGTTCTTTAGATATTATTACGGAACTTCGTAGTGTCATTCAAAACCGTGAAAAAGAAATGCCTGAGGGTGCATATACAACTTACCTATTTAATGAAGGTGTCGATAAAATTTGTAAAAAAATAGGTGAGGAAGCAACGGAGGTTGTTATTGCTTCAAAAAATCGCGATGTGGAAGAGTTAAAATGGGAAACAGCAGATTTAATTTATCACCTATTGGTACTATTACAAGAGCAAAAACTAGATTTATTTGAAGTTTTAGGTGTACTTCAAAAGCGCCATGAGCAACATTAAATATGTTATAATGAAGGATACTAGAGTATAAGGGACGTTCTATACGTTCCTTATTTTTTTCGGAGGAATTTTTTTGGAAAAAAAACGTAAACTAAAACCGCGAGAAAATGTCGTATCTTTTATTCCGAATGGGGATTTTTATTATAATAAAGCATTACAAGCGTTAGATCGAGAGCAATTTGATAAGGCGCATAAATACTTACAAAGAGCAGCAGAACTTAGTCCTGATGATTCACTTATATTAATGCAATATGGCGTCATTAAAATGGAACTTGAGCAGCATGATCATGCTTTAGAGCTATTAAGAAAAGCACATGCAATTGATCCTGATGAATCTGAGATTGTATTGTTTTTAGCCGAAGTCTCTGCTCATCTTGGCATGTCAGATGAAGCTGGAAAATATGCAAAGCTTTATCTAGAATTAGATCAACAAGGTGTCTATGCAGAAGAAGCGCTTGAAATTATCGACTTCTCTGAGCAAATGAAAGAGCAACCAACAGCTGAGGAACCGCAAGACTCAGAGGTTGTGTATTTACAAGAAAAGGCTCGCCGTATGATGGAACAGGGGAATTTTAAAGAGGCCATCGAGCAATTTGAAGAGATCATTCAAGCTAACCCAGATTTCTGGGCAGCATATAATAATTTATCCCTTGCTTATTTTTATCTAGGAGAGTCTGAACAAGCAAGAGCGTTATTACATCAAGTGTTAAAAGGGAATTTTGGTAATTTACATGCGCTTTGTAATTTAACGGTTATGGCTTATTACGAAAAAAACAAAGAAGAATTGGACGAGCTTCTTGAGCTGTTAGTGAAAATCCAGCCATACTCATTTGACCATCGATATAAATTAGGTGCTACATTGGCTCTTGTTGGGCGTTATGAAGAAGCTTATAAATGGCTACGTAGCTTGCAAAAGCGTGGATTTGAAGGCGATCCTGGATTTTACTTTTGGTTATCCCATGCCGCTTATTTCTCAGGCAGAAAAGCTGTTGGGAAAAGTGCTTGGAAAAAATTATTAGAAATCGATCCTGATAAGGATGGCTTTGAGCCATGGGCACATGAAAGCCGTGTGACAAATCCAAATGCCATCGAGCAAAATCGCGAATATATCGTTGAAAAGCTTGAAAGTAAATAT
The DNA here is from genome assembly GCF_050278625.1 of Viridibacillus sp. NPDC096237. Taxonomy (NCBI): domain Bacteria; kingdom Bacillati; phylum Bacillota; class Bacilli; order Caryophanales; family Caryophanaceae; genus Viridibacillus; species Viridibacillus sp. NPDC096237. The sequence goes on from NZ_JBNNTI010000031.1 coordinate 21,049, forward strand.
CGAAGTGATCGATTGTTTGGTCTTTATTTATTAGGGAAAACAATTCATAAACAAGAAATCATTGCACATCCTAGCTGGATAGATGTCGATGAATATTCTTCAATGGAAAAGCTCTTCCTAGCCTATGCACTCGATCATGAATTTGATGCGCAGGATAAAAGTATCGTACCGTTTTTAAGAGCGATGGAAGCATCTGATATTTTATATATGCAATCCATGCCTATTACAATGCCTTCCACATTTTTGTTCCAAATGTGGTTCGTATTATGCGAAAGAGCATTAGATGAGAATTATCAATTTAAAAACCCAAAGGCTCTTGCAGCAGCAACGGATTATATGTATAAATCTTCACGTATGAAAAGTGTAACTAAAAAATCAATTGCAGAAGCATATGGAGTTACAGCAGCTACTTTAACGAAATATGTGAACGAATTAATACGTTTTTTACCTGTGTTTGACGCGTAAATGTCGAAATGGTAAGCAGAAATATTGAACGTACACCAGTTATCCTCTACCATGGATATTATTAAATATAATGAAATGCTTTATACAGATCTAGGAGGAACAGATATGTCAGAAGAAAAAATTTATGATGTAGTTATTATTGGAGCAGGCCCAGCAGGAATGACAGCTGCTGTTTATACATCTCGTGCCAACCTGTCTACATTAATGCTAGAACGCGGTATTCCAGGCGGACAAATGGCTAATACTGAAGAAGTTGAAAACTATCCAGGTTTCGATTCTATTTTAGGACCTGAATTATCTACTAAAATGTTCGACCACGCGAAAAAATTTGGGGCTGAATACGCTTATGGCGATGTTACCGAAATTATAGGTGGCGAAGATTATAAAACAATTAAAGCAGGCTCAAAAGAATTTAAAACTCGTGCTATCATCATTACTACAGGTGCTGAGTACAAAAAAATGGGCGTACCTGGTGAAAAAGAACTTGGTGGCCGTGGGGTAAGTTATTGTGCAGTATGTGACGGAGCATTCTTTAAAAATAAAAACTTAGTTGTTGTCGGTGGAGGAGACTCTGCTGTTGAAGAAGGAATTTACTTAACTCGCTTTGCAGAAAAAGTAACAATTGTTCATCGTCGTGATAAATTACGTGCCCAAAAAATCATTCAAGATCGTGCATTTGCAAATGATAAAATTGATTTTATCTGGAACAATACGGTTAAACAAGTGAATGAAGAAAACGGTAAAGTAGGTAGTGTAACGCTTGTTTCTACAGTGGATGGTACTGAACAAGAATTTGATTCTGATGGTGTATTCATTTATATCGGAATGTTACCATTAACAAAACCATTTGAGGGCTTAGGAATCTTAAATGAAGCTGGATATATCCCAACAAATGAAGAGATGGAAACAACTGTTCCTGGTATCTTCGCTGCTGGTGACGTACGTGAAAAAACATTACGTCAAATCGTTACTGCAACTGGTGATGGTAGTATTGCGGCTCAAGCAGTACAACATTATATTGAAATGTTGAAAGAAAAAATTAGTAATTAATTGCTAATTTTAACGTCTTCTTAACATAGCTGTAACTCATTTGCAATATAATAAGGGTATAGTTATAAGTGCAATAACCCCCTATCAAGATAGATATATTGGTAAGGCTGTTTCGCGGTATTTTGCCGTTAGAAGCAGCCTCTTTTTTTTATACATAATGGTTATATAGTTTTGAAAAAAGGACTAGACTAGTGAAAACATGTGAAATCACTGTCCTTTCGTACATATTTTTGTATGCAATGGTTTAACAATGTATAATAATGATTATAAGTTTACAATGATTTGGAGTGTCGTGAGTGCAGAGAATAGCAAATTTAATTGTTAAAAAAGATAACAAAGTTCTTTTACTGAAAAAACCACGACGAGGCTGGTATGTTGCGCCGGGGGGTAAAATAGAGAGTGGAGAGTCTATCTATATAGCTGCTAACCGTGAATTCCGGGAAGAAACGGGGACAATCCCTTTAAACCCGCATTTAAAAGGTATATATACAATGGTGATAAAGAATGATCAAGATATTGTAAATGAGTGGATGCTCTTTACTTTTGTTGCAGAGGGCTTAGAAGGCACCCCTTATGAAGATACAGTTGAAGGTGTCCTAGAATGGCATCCAATTGAAAGTTTGCACCATTTACCTATGGCCGAAGGAGATCGTACTAATCTATTGTTTGCAGTATGCGAAAAAGGCATGCAATATGGTACTTTTACTTATACAGAAGACTTTGAACTATTAAATGAAACAATTCAAATTTCAACTGAAGGAGATGGCGTCGATGCCTAGCACTCAACGGGTTAATGAATTGATCATTATTACAGGGATGTCAGGAGCAGGTAAAACGGTTGTAATCCAAAGTTTTGAAGACTTAGGTTTCTACTGCATCGATAACTTACCTCCTGCATTACTACCCACTTTTTTAACTCTAATGAAAGAGTCGAAAAAAGAATTTTCTCGTATCGCAGCTGTGATGGATTTACGAGGTGGTGATTTCTTTTCGTCACTAATTGATGCATTAGAGCAAATCGAGAAACAAGATTTAGTAGCGACAAAAATTTTATTTTTAGATGCAGATAATGAGTCGCTGGTGAGACGTTATAAAGAAACACGTCGCTCACACCCACTTGCTCCTGCTGGTGGATTGCCGTTAGAAGGGATCCATCATGAAAGAGAATTACTTGCTGAAGTGAAACAAAAAGCACAATTTATATATAATACATCAAGTATGAAACCTCGAGAGTTACGTGAGCGAATTATTGCGCAATTTTCAGGTGTAAATTCTCGAAGATTTACAGTCAATGTTATGTCATTTGGCTTTAAGCATGGCCTCCCAATTGACGCAGACTTAGTATTTGATGTGCGTTTTTTACCAAATCCTTATTATGTGGAAAGTTTACGTGCTAAAACAGGGTTGGAGAAGGACGTATCATCGTATGTTCTAAAATATGAAGAAGCGCAGACGTTAATAAAAAAACTGACGGATTTATTTGAATTTATGGTGCCTCTTTATAAAAAAGAGGGTAAAACACAACTCATTATTGCATTTGGTTGCACGGGGGGGCAGCATCGCTCTGTTACTTTAGCCGAATATTTTGGTGATTATTTGAATAAAGATGTGCCAACGGTTATTACGCATCGCGATATTGCGAAAAGAAAGGGCTAATTCTATGGAGAAACGAAATGCGCGAATCGTCATTCTTGGAGGAGGAACTGGATTATCAACTCTTTTACGAGGTTTGAAAAAATTTCCGATTGATATAACAGCCATTGTGACGGTAGCGGATGATGGAGGAAGCTCTGGTAGATTAAGAGATGACTATGAAATACCGCCACCAGGTGATGTACGTAATGTCATTGCTGCACTATCTGGAGTTGAACCTCTGGTAGAGGAAATGTTCCAATATCGATTTTCAGCATCTGATGATTTAAGTGGTCATTCACTTGGGAATTTAATGTTAACTGCATTAACGGAGATAACTGGCGATTTTTCCCATGCGATACGGGAAATGAGCCGTGTATTAAATGTGCACGGTAAAGTATTGCCAGCAGCAAATCAAAGAATTACCCTTTTTGCTGAGCTAATTGATGGTACAATTGTAAAAGGTGAATCTAAAATTCCGACATTCAATACGGGCATCAAAAGGATCTTTTTGTCGCCTGAGGATGTGAAACCGCTACCAGAATCTGTAAGCGCAATCAAAAAAGCAGATATTATTATTATAGGTCCTGGAAGTTTATATACGAGTATTTTACCAAACCTGTTAGTAGATGATATCCATAAGGCCATTATTAGTGCTAAAGGAAAGAAAGTCTATATTTGCAATCTCATGACGCAAGCAGGGGAAACACAAAACTTCGCTGCATCGGACCATGTGCAAGCATTAAATGATCATGTAGGGCAACCTTTTATCGAAACGATTCTAATTAATAAAGAAGAGGTTCCTGCATCTGTACGAGCGGCTTATAAAGAAGAAGAAGCAGAACCGGTTTATTTTGATGTTGAAGCATTAGAAAAAATGGGCATCCAAGTCGTGAAAAAAGAAATTGCTACAATTCATGATGGTGTTGTACGACATAAAGCCTCAAAGGTTGCAGAATGGTTAGTTGAGTACGCACATTCTTTAAATAATGATATAAAAATGATATAAAATCCGTTATTTTATATAAATTATGATAGAGAGGGGGATTAATATGTCATTTGCTTCAGAAACAAAAAAAGAATTAACGCAAGTTGAAGCAGGCGATACAGGCTTAAAAGCAGAATTATCTGCCCTCATTCGAATGAATGGTTCTCTGTCATTTGCAAATCGTCAACTTAGTCTTGATATTCAAACTGAAAATGCAGCAATTGCACGAAGAATCTATACAGTTATGAAGAAGTTTTATAGTTATAGAGTGGAGCTCCTTGTTCGAAAGAAAATGCGTTTAAAGAAGAATAATGTTTATATCTGTCGTGTTAGAGAAGGCGCAAAAGAAATTTTGGAGGATTTAGAGATTGTCTCTGGAAATTTTTTGTTTAATCATACAATCGCAGATGATTTAGTCGATACAACAAATAATAAACGTTCATATTTAAGAGGTGCATTTTTAGCTGGTGGCTCCGTTAATAATCCAGAAACATCTGCGTATCACTTAGAAGTGTATTCGTTGTACAAAGAGCACGGTGAGGCACTTGCTGATTTAATGAATAAATTCGATCTAAATGCAAAAACAATCGAAAGAAAAAAAGGATTTGTCACATACTTAAAAGAGGCTGAGAAAATTTCAGACTTTTTAAGTTTAGTAGGTGCACATCAGGCCATGATGAAGTTTGAAGATGTGCGCATTGTACGTGACATGAGAAATAGTGTGAATCGACTTGTGAACTGTGAAACGGCCAACTTAAACAAAACGATTGGTGCAGCTGTGCGCCAAGTAGAAAATATCCGATATATTGATCATAGTATTGGTATTGATCAACTACCTGAGAAGCTTAGAGAGATTGCACGATTACGTGTGGAATATCAAGAAGTAACATTAAAAGAACTTGGTGAAATGGTATCAGCAGGTACCGTTAGTAAATCAGGTGTCAATCATCGCCTTCGTAAAATTGACGATATTGCTGAAGCATTACGTCGAGGCGAAGCAGTGAAGCTTTAATGGAATGAAAATGCACGGATCATGAATATATGAGTAATTAGTAGGAGGAGTAAAACGAATGGCAGAACAACAAGTAGAAGTAAAACTTAAATCAGGATTACAGGCAAGACAGGCAGCCTTGTTTGTACAAGAAGCAAATCGCTATTCTGCGGATGTATTTTTGACAAAAGATAATAAAAAAGTAAATGCGAAAAGTATTATGGGTATTATGAGTTTAGCTGTTGCAAAAGGATCTAATGTTATTTTAACTGCAGATGGTGCAGATGAAGCATTTGCATTAGAGGGCCTAGTAAAACTAATTCAATCTGAGGATTAAATGAATAAAATATAAAAACCGCTATTCTCATCTTGTGAGAATGGCGGTTTTTAGGTGATTATTTAATTTCGTTACGTTCAAAAATTTGATCGATTAAACCGTATTCTTTCGCACGTTCAGCTGTCATGAAGTTATCACGATCTGTGTCTCTTGCTAAAACTTCAATTGGTTGACCTGTACGTTCAGCTAAAATACCGTTTAGTTTTTCGCGAAGGAATAAAATGCGTTTTGCAGCAATTTCAATTTCAGTCGCCTGACCTTGTGCACCACCAAGTGGTTGGTGGATCATAACTTCGGCGTTTGGTAATGCGAAGCGTTTACCTTTCTCACCAGCAGCAAGTAAGAAAGCACCCATAGATGCAGCCATACCGATACAAATTGTTTGTACATTTGGTTTGATAAATTGCATAGTATCGTAGATTGCCATACCAGCTGTAATGCTACCACCAGGGCTGTTGATGTATAGAGAAATATCTTTCTCTGGATCTTCAGCTTCAAGGAATAGTAGTTGAGCAACAATTGCGTTTGCAACGTTGTCATCGATAGCACTACCTAATAAAATAATACGGTCTTTCAATAAGCGTGAGTAAATGTCATAAGCACGTTCACCGCGGTTTGTCTGTTCAATAACTGTAGGGATTAAGTTCATAAGAATATCCTCCTTAAAAGGTAAATTCAATTTTCCTGTATAAAAGCAATTTGCTTCTATTGCATCTTTATCATACACATTATGGTCAAGGAAGGTCAAATAATTCGAATCCAATATTCCAATGGTTGAATTGTTTTAGTTTCCTTTGTATAATAGTAAAGTCACAATTGATGAATTGCCCTCGTAGTGTAATGGATAACATATAAGATTCCGGTTCTTAGGCTGGGGGTTCGATTCCCTCCGAGGGCGTAATAAAAAGAGAGGTAAACCCTTACTACATAAGGTTTTACCTCGAACAAGGAAATAGAACGGGGCATAGAACTAGAACTAATTATACCCATTTTTTCCCTTGGTAAATCATCTTCTAATCAAAAAAATTGATTGGAGGATTTTTTTTATGAAAAAAATAAAGGGTTATTGAGCGTTGATGTTGATTTATCTCAGTTAATGCAACAAGGTAAAAATGAAAAGAAGCAGAAGGTAACAGAAAAGCCTACCAATAGTCGTATAAGTATCGAAAATGCAATGGAAACATTAAAATGCCAAATGGAAATAAATGAGTTTTGGGAGCGTGCATTCATCGATTACAATTATATGATGGGAATTTTGAGAGAAAGAAAGCTAAGAAAAGAGGTGGAAATCAAGTGTATATAAAATTACAGAGGATGGACAGGCATGAGATTGAAGAATTGATTCCATTTAAATTTGCTGGTGAATTAGATTATAGTTATTTTGTAAATATTGTACATGAAAATTCGGTAACGGAAGAACTATTGGAATTAATTTCAAAAAAATTGGAGATTAATAGGGCTTATTTTTATATGCAGATTGATCATATGATGGAAGATAATATTATTGAGTATTGTAAAGTGAAAAAGATAGACCTTAATTTTCTTCAAAAAGTAGGTAATTATAAATTTGCACAAATATTAATTAAAGATGTAAAAACTTTTTTACAAATGTTTCACATTGTAAATATTTTAACTGTAAATATGGAGAATATTACTTTATTTTCAACAGAAGCGAATTTAAAAATTTCGACTAATCAAAGAAATAAAGGTTTTTTTAAAGCTTTCCCTATAGAATTAGAACTAACAGAAACAACAACAATTCTTGTACCAGATGATACCAATTCCTTCTTCACTTTTTATTCTAATGAAGCAAAATTTAGCCCCGAATCATTAAAATTAATATTCCTGGAGAGAATGATTGATATATACTAATTTTATTCCTACAATAAATAATTTAATGATGATAAAATTTAGTGAAAAAGTTCTGACGTAGTAAACTAGGGAAGAGAAGCGACGAAGCGCACAAATTAAAGTGCGCTTTTTCTTTTCCAGTCCATGTTCTAGGGATAGCAATCGTCGTCCAGACGACAGCGTTACACAGGATATTACTATTATGACGAAACGAAGAACTACTATTTACAAGCACGTTATTATAATCCAGTAGGAAATATTGATCCTAACGGTCTGTTGGATGTTAGAACAAGAGATTTGGTGGCTGGGGTAAATGTGGCAGTATCTTTAATGCCATATTTAGGGCCACTTCAAAAAGCAATGAAATCAGGCGCTAGAAAAACCGTGAAAAAATTGATGGATAAAAGTAAAGTAGTCGATAAACTTACAAGAGCAGTTTATATGCATTAGTTAAATTGAAAGTTAAAACAAAAAAGCAAGAGATATATCTAAAGGTGTTGCTAGTGTGATAAATGCTGCTGTTGGATATTCTATTGGACAAGCTGTTGTTTATATATTGAAAAAGAAATTTAAAACAAAATATAAAAAAGTTAAATCATGGTACTTCTTTGGAAAAAGAAAAATTATGAATATATAAGATATTCAAAGAAGTAAAAGTTTATACAAAAACACTCTAATGATATTTGAGTGATCTTACTGGTTTTTAAATTAAATTAAACAATTTAGTTGATGTGTAGTTTTATAAAAAAACTGATTATTTATAACAAAGTTTGATTAAAACAGCTTCTGTGGATATCATGTCCATAAGAGTCCATAAGAGGTTCTTACAATTAAAGAAAGTTAATAAGGAGGGATTAGAAGGCTAAAAAAGCGTTCGAAATCATATGAAGGGAAATTTAAAGAGGGTTATGGTCAAGGAAGCGGAATTGATTATAATATGAATATATTAAATTCTATTGATTGGAAGATTAAAAGATGAGAAATTTTATAGACCTTTGGTTAGGATTAGCATGTTGGATATTAGTATTAGTACCGACGTTTAGTGATGGCATTATGAATAGTAAAATTTATTTAATATTGTGTAAATCAATTCTCGTATTATATGTTGTGTGCATCGTGTCGTATGGTTTTTGGGGCGAAGCCCAAGACATTTTTATATTCATATTGTTCCACATTTTTTTACTTTGTGTGATGATTAGCCTTTTCTTTTTATTAAAGGCATTTCATGAAAAAGCAAATAAGAAAAAAGTTATTGCACTTTCTTTAATATGCGGCTTATTTACGGTAGTGTTAATTTTAACTCCATGAAATTAAAAATTCTATTATGTGAGATTAAATAAAAACAAGTTTCTTTCACAGGTTTCTTAAAATCTTGTAATCAATCTTTATTATAAAAACTATCATTATCAAAAAACAAACCCACACATTTTGATCAATCTTTGTTCAAAATATGTGGGTTTCTTCTATACGAATCAACGTGGTGATGTGTTAAGTGCTCGTGACAGTGAAGATAAAGAAGCTGGTTCATATCAATATGATGAGTATGGAAATGTATTATCTGTGGAGGGTGATGTCGCAAATATTTTAAACGAAGGAAGTGATAATCATGTGGGAAAGTCCATATATAGGTATTCCATTTCTTTTACTACCTATAAGTTTACTGTTTTTTGGAACACGACGAAAAACAAGAGAAAGTTATTATAACGATCCTAAATGGGAACCGTTTAGGAGAATTACTCCGTTTTCTACTAAAGTGAATTTTTATCTTTGGGCAATTTTTATCTTTGCAGGTTCGATTTTCATGCTGTATGCTATGATATCTAAAATTCTTTTTGATTTTGGTTGGATCAACTAAAACATTATAAATCAGACGTGCATTACATTATGGCTGCATTCTTACCAAGTAATGTCTATATAAAAACATCAGCAAAATATAAGGTGGTATGGTAATGGAAATATCATTAAATGATTTTTTAGTTGGAGACGGTTTTTCATATATCTTTAAATCTGGTAAGAGAGGGATGATTAATTTTTATTTTTTTATTGATTCAGATGAAGAGGATTTAACTACGAGTTATAGCCAAAGCTTAAATGAATTTTTTAAAAAATTAAATAAGTATCCGATTTATTTGCATGGAATTAGTGGTTCGAAGGAAATTAATATTTCGAAAGGAGCAAAAACATCAAAAGTTGCTCCTAGAAATTTTTATCATTTAGTAGAAATTAATAATATTGAAGAGCTCACAAATTATTTCCCTAAAGCCTATTTGGACTCATTTAACAATGAAAGTATTTTGTTTTCTACTGAGAAAGAAATAGAAATGGATTTTACGAGTGACATTGGTTTAGCCAGATTTATTTTGGATTATACAACAACATGTAAAGATAGATATTATCTTTGGGTAGGCCATGATGGAATAGGTTTTGACTTCGTTTCGAATTTTTCTGATTATCCATACAATAAAGTTCCGATTACAAGTGATGAGGATTAAACGAAAACGTATCAATTTATTATTAATCGCTACGGTGATGTATTAAGCATTCGTGATGCAGAAGATAATGAAGTCAGCTTATATATATATGATGCGTACGAGAATATTTTAGCGGTTGAAGGTACAATTTCGATGGACTCCCTTTTGCTATTGATGGAGAGGTATTACATGCTATTAACTTTGGCGATATATATTTACCTAATATAAATAATTATGTAAATACAGTGGAAATTTGTTGAGAGTTTAACAGAATATGCTTTATATTTTTGTATTGAAATTGACTTAATCGATACAGATGATTTCAGAAAGAAATGTTCAGAATCTAATATAGATATTGTTACTTTAATTACTTTATTTTCAAATGACTCGATAAACTTTTGGTTATTGACTATTAATGAAGCTTCTAAATTACTTGCGATCATCGCAGATTTAATTATATTAAGTAGTGCAAGTAAAATAGTCATGTGGTCTACAAATACAAATAGCTTCAAAATTGAGAATAGACAATGGGGAAATTCCATGAAAAAAGCTACAATAACAGTCTATTTTAAAGAACAAACTAGTATATTTTTTATAGGAAATGATGTAAATGAAATTATCGTTTTATCAAATGAAAATAAATTTTCTTCTTTCGATAAGTTCACCCAATGCTTACCAAAATTCATAATACCTATTTTAGTTGAATACAGTTAATAATTAATAGCGGACTTTTCTTTTAATTTAAAGACACTCGACAATTGTACTTGGCAAAATTTTAAAATGGAATACAAGTTAACACAAAATCATAAAAACCAAAGTATAAAAAAATAACAAAAGACATTCAGGATGTGAGGATTCTGAATATCTTTCGTTGAAAAACTGAGTCGCTTTTATATTAAAAAGCGACTTTTTGTGTCCAACTAATTACTGTTTAATGTGTCTAAGCTGTTGTTCTGGCGTAAAAAAAGCCATAACAGATTAGAAATTTCTTGAGCTTCTGCAGCATGTATAGTGCTTTTAAAACTACTGTTAAAGGGCAATACTATTGCTTCAATGATATAAAATGGGATGTTTTCTTCTTGTAATGCTTTTATTAGGCAAGTTGTATATTCTTTACCAGCTTGTAAATTATCTTCAATAAGACCTTTTGAAAATCCACCTAGCTGTTCAGTCAAATATTCTTTCGTTACATGTTTATGTTTGAAATTTTGATGTAAGTACTTTGCTAAATCGCATCCTAGGAAATATTCACCCTTTTCGATTTGAGCAGGTAAAATGGCGTCTAGTTGGTTGATGGCGTATTTTACTACTTGTACTGTGTCTATTGCATCTTCACGCGTTATCTTCCAAAGATGTACCATGTGTTGAATCATCCCGAATGTTAGAATGGCAGCATCGTAACAGTGTGGCTTTGATGCTTCGCCATAAACATCTACAATACGCATTGAAAGCCAATTTAACTCATTCAAATGGAACCTCATCATGACTTTTTTGAGTTCAGGGTCACCAGAGTGGAAAATCGATTCAAAAATGGGTATTAAATTTTGATCACGGTTCACTTGCATCAATACAGCTATTTGTTTAGCTAACAGGTCTTTATCTTTTGGGTCTTGCCCTATAAGCATTTCATGTTTGCGAACATCTGCCTCCTCGCGACCTTTAGCTAATATAGCGATTAAACATTCGTTTTTTGAAGAAAAATAATTATAGAAAGTACCTTTAGAAATATGCGATTCATCTAGAATGTCTTGAATGGATGTATTTTGAAAACCTTTTTCGACGAAAAGCTTTTGAGAGGCAACGATAACTTGACGTTTACGATTGTTCATAAATTCACCTGTTTTTCAATTAGTGTACTATCATTCTAACTTGTAAACGCTTTAATATCAATGTTTATAAAATGATAATAATTTTTAGTTGAAAAATTTGTACCGTGAGTATAAAATGAATCAAGTAAACTTCTATATACGAAATATAATGAAAGTAGAGTGGATAGATTATGAATAGTAACGAATTACAGAAAAAGCCACCTTACGCAATGATAGTAATCTTGTTTATAGGTGCTTTTGTTTCTTTTCTTAACAACACATTATTAAATGTGGCATTACCAACGATTATGAAGGAGTTTGAGGTAGGGCCTTCTCAAGTTCAATGGTTATCAACAGGTTATATGCTTGTCGGTGGGATTTTAGTTCCAGCAAGTGCTTTCTTTATCACTCGATTTAAAAACCGTCATTTATTTATTACATCAATGACTTTATTTTCTATAGGTACAGCATTAGCTATCTTAGCTCCTGAATTCTGGGTACTTATTGCAGCTCGTATGATTCAAGCAGCAGGTGCAGCTGTATTAGGACCTTTATTAATGAATGTCATGTTAACAAGTTTTCCAATTGAAAAACGTGGATCTGTTATGGGGATCTTTGGTCTAGTAATGATTTCTGCTCCAGCTATCGGACCAACATTATCAGGCTGGATTGTAGAGCACTATGACTGGCGTATGTTATTTGAAATCATCTTGCCTTTCGCAATTTTTGTATTATTACTAGCGATCTTTAAGTTAGGGAATGTTATGGAGACAAGAAAAGTAAATCTAGATGTCTTATCTTTAATCTTGTCCACAATTGGATTTGGTTCTTTACTTTATGGCTTCAGTTCAGCTGGAGACAAAGGTTGGGATAGTCCAATCGTCTACGGCACAATTATTGTCGGTGTCTTAGGTGTTTGTGCATTTGTTATTAGACAGCTACGCTTAGAACAACCATTACTAGATGTTAGAATCTACAAGCACCCGATGTTTGCGCTATCTTCAGCGATTTCAATTGCCGTTTCAATGGCAATGTTCTCGGGAATGATTATTACACCTATTTATGTTCAATCAGTTCGTGGTATCTCACCATTAGATGCTGGATTATTAATGTTACCAGGTGCACTTGTGATGGGTATTATGTCACCAATTACAGGTAAACTATTTGATAAATTCGGTCCTAAAGCATTGGCTCTTATTGGATTAATGATTACGACTCTTGCGACATTTGAGTTAACAAAGTTAACTGCTGATACAAGTTATGGTTATTTAATGTTTGCATACACAATTCGTATGTTTGGTATGTCAATGGTTATGATGCCAATTATGACAAATGGTTTAAACCAATTACCAATGAAGATGAATCCGCATGGTACTGCCACGAATAATACCTTACAACAAGTTTCTGGTGCGATTGGTTCAGCTGTATTAATCACAATTATGACTAAACATACAGCAACTCGTGCAAAAGAACTTGGTTTAGAAATGAAAGAAAAAATGGCTTCAGCTGCGCAATCTGGTAAAGTACCAAGTGCAACAGAGATTGCTCAAATGAAAGCGCAAATTGGTGAACAAGCGTTGATTGATGGTATTAACTTCTCATTCTTAGTAGCGATGGGTGTTACGATCGTCGCTCTTATCTTAGCGTTATTTGTTAAACGTGTTCCGGTTAGTGGGAATTCAATGAAACCAACAGAAAACACGCAAGACCAAAAGGAAGAGATTAAAGCTTAAATAATTGAAAAAAGAAAACGCCTAATCATGATGTGGGGTCATGATTGGGCGTTTTTTGTTATTGTAAACGGGAGTTTGGGGCGGGGGCAAAGGCGTCTAACAATGCCTGCATATCTTTACCATCTAATTGTGGTACTTGATAATATTTATGTTTGTTTTGATAAAGGGATAATTCGTAAGCCATTTCGATGCAGTTCGGTATTGAGTCTGCTAGCACACGTCTTACGACTGGGTTAGTTACTTCGACGGCAGTCATTGCTTTGCCTGCGGCAAGTTGTTTATGCCCACCTAGTAAGTAACCTGAAATCATTTCGTCATTTAGCTCAGAAGCATTGGTCATTGGTTTTTTTGGTTGAGATGGTTCTAGACCATAGATGAAATCATGGCTAAGTTTCATCTGATAACTCCCTGTAGGATGTGATGGGTCACGTCCTGTTCTAAATGATTCAACTGTAATGTTGTACTCATCTAAGCTGAAATTGTACTGGCGGTCCAAAATATCGAGTAATTCTGGGTCTTGTACGTGTGGACGCAAAAGTACAGCTTGATTAAGCATAGCAACAGACTCTGATAATATTTCTTTCATATCTAAAACTTCATGTCCACCATGATTCATCATCGCAGATTGTGGTTGATACATATTACCCTGTTGTGGTGTTTGTCCAAATTGGTTATTAGTCAATTGTTTGGCCTCCTTAATGAAATAGCGTTTTACCGCAACAGTAGTATGGATTTAATGCAAAACATTATACGATGAAAATGAAACATCTAAATGTTTGGAACGTATAATAAGTCGTATGTTTTTTCATTAGGAAGTAAGGTAAGAATGATTTAAAAAAAGAATGTTAAAAAATAAGGAGGTTATTCATTTGAAAAAGTTGGTCACACCATTAATAATAATAGCCGTAATTATTGGTGTTTTAGCGATGATGATTGTGCCACGCTACAACAATTTAGTAAATGCAGATGAGCAAGTAGATTCGAAGTTTGCTCAAATTGAAAATCAATTACAAAGACGTTTAGATTTAATACCTAATTTAGTGAATACTGTAAAGGGGTATGCAAATCATGAGAAAGAGATTATGACGAGCATCGCTGACTCACGATCAAAATTAGCTGGAGCAAATACACCGCAAGATAAAGCTATTGCAAATGATGAATTAACAGGAGCATTGAATCGATTATTGGTCGTTGTTGAGAAATATCCTGATTTAAAAGCTGATGCGAATTTCCGCCAATTGATGGATGAACTATCTGGAACGGAAAATCGTATTGCTGTTGCACGTGAAGATTATAATGAAGAAGTAAAAGGCTATAATAAAATAAGAAGATCATTTCCTGGTAATCTTATTGCAGGAATGTTCAATTTTGAAAAAAAAGAATACTTTAAAGCAAATCCAAATGCCAATGATGCTCCGGCAGTAGATTTTGGCGGAAATGATTCAAAATGAAAAAAGTCAATCTTGTGCTAGGTATATTATTTACTTGGACGCTTTTTTTTATAACTTCTGTAACGACTCAAGCGGCAACTTTGCCAAAGCCTGAGCAGGATGGTTACGTGCAGGATTTTGCACATGTTGTATCAAATGACACAAAGGAAGAATTGAATGAGCTATCCAAAAAGTTAGAGATTGCAACTGGTGCACAAATTTATATTCTAACCGTAGATACTTTAGGAGGTATGGATGCCGCCACATACGGTACGAAAATTGTGCGTTCATGGGGAATTGGAAGCAAAGAAAAAAATAATGGTGTTCTTATTTTAGCAAGCTTTGGTGAAGCTGAAGGTGATCGTGATTTACATATTACTGTTGGTCAAGGTCTTGAAGGCGCTTTGCCTGATGCTAAAATTGGACGAATTTTAGATGAATATATGGTGCCGAATTTAAGGGCTGAGAATTATGATGCTGCTTTTAGTTCGGCATATAAGGTTATATACAATATAGTTGCAGAGGAATATAACTGGAATGGGACAGTAGATAATCCTGTAAAATCTGAAGAAGATGGTTTATCGCCACTAACGATTATCATCATCGTTATCCTTTTTTTAATCATATACAGCATATTTTCAAAAGGCGGTGGCGGATCTGGTGGTTCACGAGGTCGCCGAAGAGGTATGTATGATTATGGTGGAGGCTGGGGGAGTTTTAATTCCAGTGGTCGAAGTAAATCCAGTGGAGGAAGTTTTGGTGGATTCAATGGTGGCGGAGGTTCATCTGCTGGCGGGGGAGCAGGACGTAAATGGTAGAGGAGGCGGTTTCGTAAAATTTACGGAACCGTTTTTTAGTAAATGTGTTTTTCTTTTGGCATGCTCAGCGCAAAAACTTTATAATTGAGGTGGGGGTGTGAAGAAATGTCATTTCGCTTCGAGCAATCGCAAACACAAATTCAAAAACTAGCGCTAACGCAAGAAATGCGACAATCATTAGATTTACTGCAATATTCTTCTGAAGAACTGCACGCTTTTCTACAAGAAAAACAAGTGGAAAATCCCTTTTTAAAAATAAAAGTAAAACCATCAAAGAATCAACCAACTAAAGATTGGGTAGAATGGACAGCGTCAACAGGAACAGATTCAATTCAAAGTTCTATTATGGATCAGTTATTAAATCAAACCTTATCTCCTGAATGTAAAAGAGCCATCTCTTGGTTGATTAATGATTTTGATGATTTTGGCTTCTTAACAAGTACCGATGAAGAATATTCTAAGTGGATAGATCTGGATATTCTAACGATACAACAAGCAAGACAATACATATTACAATGTGAACCAATTGGCATTGGCGCATACTCAATGTCACATTGTTTACTATTACAAGCAGAAAAAAGGCGGATGGATGAAGTCGTTTGTAATATTTTGTCCAGTTATTATACATTATTTATAGAAAAAAGGTGGAAAGAGCTAGCGCGCATATCTAAATATTCTTTAAAGCAAATCCAACAAGCAGCTGATGCAATTAGTACGTTGAATCCATCTCCTATTGATTATTTAAGAACATCAAAAACAGAATATATTAATTCAGAAGCAGATGTTTTTATGGAAAATGGTAAACTGTTGATTCGATATGCAAAAGAAGCATTCCCTTCTGTCGAGTTAGATGAAGAGTATGTTAAGCAAATCCAGGTGGATCAAGAATCACTTGCATATATCAATATAATGAAGGAACAGGTACGTATTATAGATAAGCAATTATTGCAAAGAAAAGAAACGTTGCGCCTAGTTATTCAAGAAATTGTTAAAAAGCAATCAGCATTTTTTTCAAAAGGTTATGACGCTATTGTTCCTTTTACAATGACAGAACTAGCTACAAAATTAGAATTACACGAGTCGACGATTAGTAGGACAATTAAAGATAAATATATCCATTCTGCATTGGGTACTTTGCCATTACGGAGGTTTTTTTCACAGCGTTCAACGATGATAAAAGACGAAGATATTTCTGTAGATCATGTTAAAACTCAATTACAACAATTAATTCAAACTGAAGATAAAACAAAACCGTTATCTGATCAAGCATTAAAAATTTTGCTCGATCAGCAAGGTTTAGTATTATCAAGACGAGTCATAGCGAAATATCGGGAGCAATTGGGCATACTTGCTTCAACGAAACGAAAAAGATTTGAGTAATGAGGTGAATAAATGAACATTAAATATTATGGTCGTCCAGGTTGTGGGCTTTGTGAAGAAGGAATAGTACTGTTAAAGCTAGTACAAGAAGATGTTCCTTTTATAATAGAAGAAATTAATATTGAAACGGATGATTTATTGCATGAGCGCTTCATGTTAATGATCCCGGTCGTTGAAAAGAACGGGGAAATTATTCAATACGGTGCACTGGATTATGTGACTTTGTTAGAGGGGTTAGCTGGTTAAGAGGGAGAGTCACCCTCTTTTTCTATATTCTAATAAATGTAAATAGATGAATTACAGTTCAATTATTAGTTGCGAAATTTGAAAAGCAAATGTATACTGAATGCAGGAAATAAATTTTTTTACCCCTAGTGGGACAAAAATGAAACTAGTGGGACGAAAAATAACCCACGACTGATGGAGGACGCAATAATATGTATACATTATCGGAAGCGCAATTAAAATTACTACCCGAAATGTCTGACATCCTTCAAATCAGATATCGACTACTTCAAACGATTCAGATGATGGGTCCGATTGGCCGTAGAGCATTAGCAGAGCAACTATCAGTAACTGAGCGTGAAGTACGTAAGGAAACTGATTTATTAAATGAGCAAGGATTGATAATTACCAGCCGTTCAGGTATGAGTATTTCGGATAGTGGGTATCATGTACTCAGTAAACTAAAGTCTCTCGTACATGAATGGTCAGGAATATCGTCATTGGAAACTAGACTCACAAGACATTTTAATATTCAAAGAGTAATCATTGTACCGGGCAATAACGATTTTGAGCCTTCTGTCAAAATTTTAATGGGTGCGGAAGCTGCAAATGAGCTAGAACGTCTAGCAAATACTAAGAAAACCGTAGCTGTCACCGGAGGAAGTACAATTAGCGCAATTGCTGAAAGTTTGACTCCAACAAATAAACTTTCACAACTACAGTTTATAGCAGCTAGGGGTGGCATTGGTGAAGAAATGCAACTACAAGCAAATACCATTGCATCCGTTTTTGCTAGTAAAACAGGTGGTAGTTATCGTACGTTGTATTTACCGGAATATTTAAGTGAAAATGCTTATTCTACAATGATGAAAGAACCTATTGTGAGAGAAATGATAGATCTATATGAACAGACTGATATTGTTTTACATGGTATCGGTTCTGCAGAGGAAATGGCCGTTCGCAGAAAATCATCAACTGAAGATTTACAAGCGCTACAAAGTTTTGGAGCAGTCGGTGAAGCATTTGGTTATTATTTTGATGAAACGGGTAAGGCAGTACATAGAATTCGTACTGTTGGTATCCAGCTGGAACAAGTTCATAAATGCCCTTCCATTTTAGCGGTGGCAGGAGGAACTTCGAAGGCTAAGGCAATTCTCTCGTATATTAAAAACCCTGCTGAGCAAACTATTCTTATAACAGATTTAGGTGCGGCAGAAGAAATGATTCGATTACTTAAGTAATTACAAACAAATGGAGGAATATAACATGACTTTAAAATTAGCGATTAACGGATTTGGACGTATTGGACGATTAGTATTTCGAAATGCAGTACAGCATGAGAATATTGAGGTAGTAGCAGTAAACGATTTAACAGACGCAGCAATGTTAGCTCATTTGTTAAAATATGATTCCGTACACGGTATTTTAGATGCAGAAGTATCTTCTGAAGGCGAATATCTAATTGTTAATGGTAAGAGAGTACGTGTTTATGCTGAAAAAGATCCAGCAGTTTTACCTTGGAAAGAACTTGGAGTCGATATTGTCATCGAGTCTACAGGACATTTTGTTAAAACAGAACTAGCAAGTAAACACCTTGAAGCAGGTGCTAAAAAGGTAATTGTTTCAGCACCAGGTAAAGGTAATATGCCGACATTTGTTATGGGTGTGAATCATAAAGAATACAATTCTACAGAGCATGATGTTGTTTCAAATGCATCTTGTACTACAAACTGTTTAGCACCAGTAGCGAAAGTATTAGATGAGAAATTTGGTATTAAACGTGGCATGATGACTACAATTCACTCATATACAAATGACCAACGTATTTTAGACTTACCACATTCTGATTATCGTCGTGCACGTGCAGCTGGCGAATCAATGATTCCGACAACTACAGGTGCTGCAGTAGCAGTAGCAAAAGTTTTACCGAATTTAAAAGGCAAACTAGACGGGATGGCAGTACGTGTGCCAACACCTAATGTATCTTTAGTAGACTTAGTAGCTGAATTAGACAAATCGGTATCAGTAGAAGAGATCAATGCTGTGCTAAAAGACGCTTCAGAAAACGAACTAAAAGGTATTTTACATTACACAGATTTACCACTAGTTTCAATTGATTATAATGGTAATAAAGCATCATCAACAATCGATAGCTTATCAACAATGGTCCTTGAAGATAACCTAGTAAAAGTACTTTCTTGGTACGACAATGAATCAGGATATTCTGCTCGTTGTATCGACCTAGCGCTTTACATGTACGATCAAGGTTTGTAATAGAAAAACCATAGCCTTTATGAACCCGAGCGTTTATAATGTATTAGGGTAAAAGGAGAAGGGATTACTCTTCTCCTTCTTTTATTACTACGAAGAGAAAGCGCTTGCTTACTAGTAGTATTGGAACAAGCTTTTCGAATATTGTCGAAAGGCCTGTTTTATTATAGAAAATTATTAATACGATGCTTATTTCGCAAAGTTAAAAAAGCAATATAAACAATTGGAGGAGGCTCTCTTCATGTATCAGAAGAAGACGATGAATGATGTAGAAGTAAACGGAAAGCGCGTATTTGTACGCGTAGATTTTAATGTACCTATGGAAGATGGTAAAATCACCGACGACACTCGTATCAGAGCAGCACTTCCCACAATTTCTAGCTTAGTTGAAAAAGGTGCTAAAGTAATTTTAGCAAGTCATCTTGGACGTCCAAAAGGTAAAGTGAAAGAAGAGTTACGTTTAACAGCAGTAGGTAAACACCTAGCTGAATTACTAGGACAACCTATAACAAAATTAGACGAATCCATCGGTGAAACGGTTGAAAAAGTAGTAGCAAACATGAAAAACGGTGATGTTGTATTACTTGAAAACGTTCGTTTCCATGCTGGCGAAGAAAAAAATGATGCTGACCTTGCAGCAAGCTTTGCTAAATTAGCAGATGTTTATGTAAACGATGCATTTGGAGCAGCTCACCGTGCACACGCAACGACAGCGGGCATTGCTGAATATATCCCAGCTGTTTCAGGTCTATTAATGGAGAAAGAGCTTGATGTATTAGGCAAAGCTTTATCGACTCCAGAACGTCCATTCACAGCGATTATTGGTGGCGCGAAAGTAAAAGACAAGATTGGCGTAATCGAAAATCTTCTAGATAAAGTAGATCACTTAATCATTGGTGGCGGTCTATCATACACGTTTTCTAAAGCGCAAGGCTATGATATTGGCCAATCTTTATTAGAGGAAGATAAAATTGAATTAGCGAAATCTTTTATTGAAAAAGCGCAAGCTAAAGGTGTGAATTTGCATATGCCTGTTGATGTTACTGTTGCAGATACTTTTTCTAAAGATGCTAATACAAAAGTTGTTGATATCGATCAAATTCCTTCTGATTGGATGGGGCTTGATATTGGACCTAAAACAACTGCAGAATATGCAGATGTTATTAAAAACTCTAAGTTAGTCATTTGGAATGGACCAATGGGTGTATTTGAAATGGATGCTTTTGCTAACGGAACAAAAGGTGTTGCACAAGCAATGGCAGAAACTGATGCCTACACTATCATTGGCGGAGGCGATTCAGCCGCTGCAGTCGAAAAATTCCATGTAGCAGATAAGATGAACCACATCTCAACAGGTGGCGGTGCATCCCTTGAATTTATGGAAGGCAAAGCTTTACCAGGCGTTGTCGCACTAAACGATAAATAGTAATGGAGGGTATTCACATGCGTAAACCAATTATTGTAGGTAACTGGAAAATGTATAAGCACTTAAATGAAGCAGTAGAATTCGTAAAAGCGGTAAAGTCATCAATCCCAAACAAAGCTCAAGTTGACTCAGTCATCTGTGCTCCAGCATTATTTTTGCCAACACTTGTAGAACAAGCTAAAGGCTCTAATTTAGCAATTGGTGCACAAACAATGCACTTTGAAAAAGAAGGTGCCTTTACAGGTGAAGTAAGTCCTTCTCAACTAGCGGACATCGCTGTTTCATATGTAGTATTAGGTCACTCAGAACGTCGTGAGTATTTTAACGAAACAGATGAAGCAGTCAATAAAAAAGCACATGCTGCTTTTGACTATAACTTAATCCCAATCGTATGTGTTGGTGAAACTTTAGAAGAGCGCGAAGCTGGAAATACAGTTGCAAAAGTAGATGGTCAAGTACGTGCAGCGCTTCAAGGGTTATCAACAGAGCAAGTACAACAATCTGTTATTGCTTACGAACCTATTTGGGCAATCGGTACAGGTAAAACAGCAACTGCAGAAGATGCAAATGAAGTTTGTGGAGCGATTCGTGCCACTGTGGAAGAAATTGCAGGTGCAGAAGCTGCTGCAGCGATTCGCATTCAGTATGGTGGAAGTGTAAAACCTGAAAATATTGTTGAATTATTGACAATGGAGCACATTGACGGGGCTCTTGTCGGTGGAGCAAGCCTACAATCAGATTCATATTTAAAACTCTTGGAGGCGGGCGCAAATGCCTAAAAAACCAGTAGCACTTATTATCTTAGACGGATTAGGTTTACGTAATGAAGTGTTCGGAAATGCCGTAGCTCAAGCGAAAAAACCAACATTTGATCGTCTATGGAATACGTATCCTCATTCAACACTGCTCGCTTCAGGTGAAGCAGTAGGCCTGCCAGATGGACAAATGGGTAACTCAGAGGTAGGTCACTTGAATATTGGTGCTGGACGTATTGTGTATCAAAGTTTAACGAGAATTCAAAAGTCTATTAAAGATGGTGACTTCTTCGAAAATGATGCATTAGTGCAAGCAGTAAAATATGCAAAAGAGAATAATACAAAATTACATTTGATGGGTTTACTTTCTGATGGCGGTGTACATAGTCATTATGAGCACTTATTCGCTCTATTAACACTAGCTAAGAAATATGGTTTAGATGAAGTTTATATACATGGTTTCTTAGATGGTCGTGATGTCGCACCAAAATCAGCTGTTTCTTATATTGAAGAAACTGAAAAACAAATTGCTGAAATTGGTGTAGGGAAATTCGCATCAATTAGTGGGCGTTATTATGCAATGGATCGCGACAATCGTTGGGACCGTATTGAAAAAGTGTACGATGCACTTGTCGATGCTAAAGGTGAAGAAGCAACTTCTGCAAAATCAGGCGTACAAAACTCATATGCAAAAGATATTACAGATGAATTTGTTGTACCGTTTGTAGTAAAAGAAGACGGCAAACCTGTAGCAACAATCGATTCAAATGATGCGGTTATTTTCTTTAACTTCCGTCCTGATCGAGCAATTGAACTTTCAAAAGTCTTTACGAATCCTGCATTTAATAGCTTTGAATTAAGCAAAAAACACCCTACAAATATCAAATATGTAACGTTCAAGCATTATAGTGATGAAGTAACTGCTGAGGTTGCGTTTGAAAACGACAACTTAGTAAATACTATCGGCGAAGTATTAGCGAATGAAGGATTAACTCAACTGCGCATTGCTGAAACTGAGAAATATCCTCATGTTACATTCTTTATGAGTGGTGGACGTGAAGAGAAATTTGCAGGAGAAGAGCGTATTTTGATTAACTCACCTAAAGTAGCAACATATGATTTGAAACCTGAAATGAGCGCTTATGAAGTAACAGACGCACTGTTAGAAGCAATTGAATCTGATACGTTTGATGGTATCATTTTAAACTTTGCAAATCCAGATATGGTTGGACATAGCGGTATGCTAGAACCAACGATTAAAGCAATTGAAGTCGTTGATGAGTGTCTAGGTAAAATTGTAGATGCTATCATTGCAAAAGGTGGAGCAGCAATTGTAACAGCAGATCATGGTAATTCTGATGAGGTTACTACTCTAGAAGGACAACCGATGACAGCTCATACAACGAATCCTGTACCGGTAATCGTCACAAAAGAAAATATCGTTTTACAAAATGGTGGAATTTTAGCCGATTTGGCTCCAACCATGTTAAAATTACTTGGAGTGGAACAACCACTTGAAATGACAGGAAAACCATTATTTTAAAACTGAGGAGAGTTAAAACAATGCCAATTATTACAGACGTACAAGCTCGTGAAGTATTAGATTCACGCGGTAACCCAACAGTAGAAGTAGAAGTATTCACAGAAAGCGGTGCATTTGGTCGTGCAATCGTACCATCTGGTGCATCTACAGGGGAATATGAAGCAGTAGAATTGCGCGATGGCGATAAAGGTCGCTACCTTGGAAAAGGTGTTTTAAAAGCAGTTGATAATGTAAACAACGTCATTGCACCTGAGTTAATCGGTCACTATGCTGTGCTTGATCAAGTATCAATTGATAACAGCATGATCGAATTAGATGGCACTGAAAACAAAGGTAAACTTGGAGCAAATGCTATTCTTGGAGTATCTTTAGCAGTTGCACATGCAGCAGCAGACTATTTAGGAGTTCCTCTTTATCAATATATCGGTGGAGTAAATGCTAAACAATTACCAGTACCGATGATGAACATTGTAAATGGTGGCGAACACGCTGATAACAACGTAGATATTCAAGAATTTATGGTAATGCCTGTAGGCGCTGAATCTTTCCGCCACGCATTACGTATGGGTACTGAAATCTTCCACAGCTTAAAAGCTGTATTAAAAGAATCTGGACATAATACTGCAGTTGGTGATGAAGGTGGCTTTGCGCCAAACCTTTCTTCTAACGAGGAAGCACTTTCTACAATTATGACAGCAATTGAACGTGCTGGATACAAACCAGGCGAAGAAGTATTCTTAGCAATGGACGTTGCATCTTCTGAACTTTACAGTAAAGAAGACGGTAAATACCATTTAGATGGTGAAGGCGTTGTGAAAACTTCTGAAGAAATGGTTGCTTGGTACGAAGAGATGACTACTAAATATCCAATCATCTCAATTGAAGATGGCTTAGATGAGAACGACTGGGCTGGTCATAAATTATTAACAGAACGTATTGGTAATAAAGTACAACTTGTTGGTGATGACTTATTTGTAACAAATACAAATAAATTATCTCGTGGTATCGAAGAAGGCGTTGGAAACTCAATCCTAATTAAAGTAAACCAAATCGGTACTTTAACTGAAACTTTAGATGCTATTGAAATGGCTAAACAAGCAGGCTACACAGCTGTTATCTCTCACCGCTCAGGTGAATCTGAAGATGCAACAATTGCTGATATCGCGGTAGCTGTAAATGCTGGCCAAATCAAAACAGGTGCACCTTCACGTACTGACCGCGTTGCGAAATATAACCAATTACTTCGCATCGAAGATCAACTACACACTACAGCAAGATATAATGGCTTAAAATCTTTCTACAACTTAAATAAATAAGTTAGAAAATTTACTTAAGCTCTGAATAACGTAGAGCTATTTCACTGTCGTAAAAAGGACGGTAGAAATAGCTCTATTTTTTCAATTGGTAGTCGTCAAAATTGTGTGGAAATGTTAGAATAAAACTTAAGAGCTAGTCTATATAAAGACTACATAGCATGATTGAATTAGAACAACGTTGTCATTACGTACAGTTTTTGGTAAGATAAGACTGTTGTGATGTTTCGAATCAGGAGGTGGAACATATGCATACTGTGATTATGACTTTATTAATCATTGTTTCTCTTGCATTAGTTGTCTTAGTATTATTACAATCAAGTAAAAGTGCAGGTCTTTCGGGAGCCATCTCTGGTGGAGCTGAGCAACTTTTTGGTAAGCAAAAAGCTCGAGGCGTGGACCTTATTTTGCACCGCATTACGGTAGTATTATCAATTTTATTTTTTGTACTAGCTATAGCTATTGCTAAAATTTAATGAGCGATATTTGAACCGCCTGACCACCTTATGGTTAGGCGTTTTCTTTTATAAAAGCATATAATTAATAATAGAACACTTACATACATGAAATGTATTATTAATGGAGGTTTGCTTCATGGAAGTTTTAATGTCACAGCCTTTCTTTTTTAAAGCTGGTCCACGTGCAGTTTTACTGTTGCATGGCTTTACTGGAAATTCTTCTGATGTACGAATGTTAGGGAGATTTTTGGAGAAAAAGGGCTATACTACGTATGCTCCTCATTATAAAGGCCACGGTGTACCACCAGAGGAATTAATCCATACAGGTCCATCAGATTGGTGGAAAGATGTTCTACAGGGATATAATACTTTAAAAGAAGCTGGTTATGAGGAAATTGCGGTTGCAGGTTTATCTTTAGGTGGTGTATTTTCATTGCGTTTAGGGTATACACTACCTATTAAGGGGATTGCGACAATGTGTGCACCAATGTCAATGCGCACTACGGATCTAATGTTCGAGGGTGTGTTGAAATATGCACGTGACTTTAAAAAAATTATTGGTAAAAAACCAGATGAAATTGAGCAAGAGATAATGGAGCTAAAGCAACAAGGGATGCCTTCGCTTTCAGAATTACGTGAGCTTATTTATCATGTTCGTGATCAGATTGATCATATATATGCTCCAATATTCGTTGCACAAGGATTATTAGATGACGTGATTGATAAAAATTCAGCGCAAATCATTTATGATCAGGTGGAGTCCAATGATAAGGATATAAAATGGTATAAAGAGTCTGGGCACGTTATTACTCTTGACAAAGAGAAAAAACAATTACATGAAGATTTATATGCTTTTTTAGAAAAACTCGATTGGCATGAGTAAAAAGGGCAATCTTCGCAAACGCTAATAGAAGGAGGGAAGAAAGATGAACAATCAAGAATTAACATTGCAAGAACGATTATTAACTTTCATGAAAGAAGAACAATATAAACCGCTTACTGTAGCTGAATTGGAACAACAATTTGGTTTTAAAGACGCGGATGAATTTAAAGAACTAGTAAAGACACTAGTAAGAATGGAACAGCAAGGGCAGGTGTTGCGTTCCAATACGAATCGTTATGGTACGCCGGAACGTATGAATTTATTAAAAGGTCGCTTTATCGGCCATGCAAAAGGCTTTGGCTTTGTTGCACCTGAAGAAGCAGGAATGGATGATGTGTTCATTCCGCCAGATGCGCTTAACGGTGCATTAAATGGAGATACAGTATTAATCCGTGTATCTAAAACAACTTCAGGAGATCGACGTGAAGGTAAAATTATACAAATTGTAGAAAGAGGAACAACGAAGGTAGTCGGAGTCTTTCAAGCTAATCGTGGCTTTGGTTTTGTCGTTCCAGATGATAAGAAATTATCAATCGACTTCTTTATCGCAAAAGGGGATACTCTTGGTGCGATGGATGGACATAAAGTAGTCATTGAAATTACTGGATGGCCTGAGGATAACCGCTCAGCAACGGGAATTGTAACACAGATTTTAGGTCACAAAAATGACCCGGGTGTCGATATCTTATCGATTATTTATAAACATGGTATCGCTATCGACTTCCCAAAAGAAGTGATTGATGCTGCATCAGCAATTCCAGATGAAGTAACACAAGCAGATTTAGAAAATCGTATCGATTTACGTGATCAAATGATTGTTACAATTGACGGTGAAACTGCTAAGGATTTAGATGATGCTGTAACGGTAACAAAAAATGATGATGGTACGTATAAGCTAGGCGTTCATATCGCTGATGTTAGCTACTATGTAACTGAGGGATCAGATTTAGATAGAGAAGCCTATGATCGTGCGACAAGTGTATATTTAACAGACCGTGTAATTCCGATGATTCCACATCGACTTTCAAACGGTATATGTTCGTTAAATCCACAAGTTGACCGTCTTACATTATCTTGTGAGATGACGATTACTGGCAGTGGTGAAGTAATAGGGCACGAAATTTTCCAAAGTGTTATTAATACGACTGAACGTATGACCTATACAGACGTTTATAAGATTTTAGAAGAAGATGACGAAGAGTTAAAAGAACGCTACGCAAATCTTGTTCCTATGTTTAAGGATATGGGCGAATTAGCACAAATCCTACGAAATAAGCGTATGGACCGCGGTGCTGTGGACTTTGACTTTAAAGAATCTCAAGTACTTGTAGATGAAGATGGCTGGCCAACAGATGTTGTATTACGTGAACGTACAGTAGCAGAACGTCTTATTGAAGAGTTTATGTTAGCAGCGAATGAAACTGTTGCAGAACATTTCAAATGGATGGATGTACCTTTCATTTATCGTATTCACGAAGACCCTAAACCTGAAAAACTCCAACGATTCTTTGAATTTGTAACAAACTTTGGGTTAGTTATAAAAGGTACTGGTAACACAGTTCACCCACGTGCATTACAAGAGATTTTAGAATCAGTTGAAGGATTACCTGAAGAGCCTGTTATTTCGACTATGATGCTTCGTTCTATGCAACAAGCAAAGTATAGTGCGGAATGTTTAGGACACTTTGGTTTATCAACAGAGTTTTATACACACTTTACATCTCCAATTCGTCGTTACCCGGACTTAATTGTTCACAGATTAATCCGTACGTACTTAATTAATGGTGACGTTTCACAAGCCACAGTTGCACACTGGAATGCTATAATGGACGAAATTGCACAGCATACGTCTGAGAGAGAACGTCGTGCAGTCGATGCAGAGCGCGATACAGATGCACTGAAGAAAGCACAATACATGGCTGATAAAATTGGTGACGAATTCGAAGGTATCATTAGTTCAATTACAAACTTTGGTATGTTTATCGAATTAGAAAATACAATTGAAGGTCTAGTGCATATTAGCAATATGACAGATGATTACTACCGTTTTGACGACCGTCAAATGGTAATGATTGGCGAACGTACAGGTCGTATTTTCCGTATCGGTGATGGGGTAGAAATTCGAGTTAAGGTTGTCAACGTTGAAGAATCTTCAGTGGACTTTGAAATTGTCGGCATGAAACGCGAATTCAACCGTACTCGCAAAGAAGCACCACGTGTCATTCATGCGAAGAAAAAAGAGGGCTCTAGAGGTGGCAGAGGGCAAGGTAGAAGCGAGAGTGGAAGCGGAAGCGGAACTCGAAAACCAAGTGGTGCTAAAGTGAATGGTAAAACACGAAAAGAAGAGCGTAAAGCATCCGGTAAAAGCGGTAGCCAAAAGAAAAAGTTCTACGAAGGTATTGCTAAAAAGAAAAAAGGTAGCAATGGTAAAAAGAAAAATAAAGAGAAGCGCTAGTCGCTTCTCCTCTATTTAATGAGGTGATTGATAATGGCTAAAGGGTCAGGAAAAGTTCTGGCACAAAATAAAAAGGCAGGACATGATTTCTTTATAGAGGAAACAATCGAAGCAGGAATGGTATTACAAGGAACAGAGATTAAGTCAATTCGTAACGGTAGAGTGCAATTGAGAGACTCATACGTCCGCGTCAGTGGTAATGAAGCTTGGATTTCAAACATGCACGTAAGTCCATATGAACAAGGAAACCGTTTTAATCATGATCCATTACGTTCACGTAAATTATTGCTTCATAAAAGACAAATTGCTGAGCTAATTGGTAGAGTTAAACGTGACGGTTATACTATCGTACCGCTGAAAATGTACATAAAAGATGGTTATGCAAAATTATTAATCGGTGTTGGTAAAGGTAAGAAAAACTACGATAAACGTGATGACCTACGTAAAAAAGAAGCAAAACGTGATATGGAACGTACATTCAAGGCAAAAAACCAAATCTAATTGAGATGCTCAAACTTGAAGTTTGCTCGATATTGCCTTATAATTTAAAAAGTAAACAAGCCAGTATAAATACTTTTTTTAAAGTATTTCCGAACGGCCTTAAGACATTTATGTCATAAGGTTCCCTAAGGCATTTAACTACAAGTAGTAGAAATACCTTGTAGAGATTTAGCCACTATTAAGGGGACGTTACGGATTCGACAGGGATGGTCTGAGCTTGAGTTGCGCGTCGGAGGTCTCGGCTTCGTCATCAACGGAAGTTATATAATAACTGGCAAACAACAAAACAACTTAGCTTTCGCAGCGTAAGCTGTTGAAACTGCCTGTCTACTCTATCGCCCATGTAGAATAGTTCAGGCTCACTTATAGTGGGATACGGTTACTAGTGCCACTTGAGCTAGTAACAAGAGCTTCCCAAGTTAGCGCTCATGATGCCTGCTTGCTGGCTAATGATGCGTGAATCCTAAATAGGCAAGATACACGCGTAGAAGCTTGAGTATTGGAGTTTCTGGACGCGGGTTCGACTCCCGCCGTCTCCATATTTAAAATGGCTGCAAACGTAGTCATATCAACGGTTTTCAGAATTAGGGATATTGAACGGGAGTTGAACTCTTGTTGAATGTCCCTTTTTTAATCCCTAGAGATTCTTCTTATATTTTTACTTGTTCAAGACCTTCTAATACAACAAATAGGAGGTTTTTTTGTATGGGTTCAAGAAATCGTAAACATGGAGTATTTGCAGTACCAGAGGAAGCGGGAACACTCACATACATTAATGACAAGAAACGTGAAGCGATGACGATTCACCATGCACTCGATACAGCGTTTCAACAAATGCGAGTCGGTGGCAATCGTGAAAGAACAATTAACAGCTATGAGTACATCTTTCAGCAGTTTGCAGAAGTCACCCAGCTTAAATATATAGAGGATATTACCGTTAATAGCATTTACTTATATTTGGACTCATTGAAAGTTTCAAGAGAGACGAAACTAATTCGCCTCAAATCCGTTAAAGCGGTGTTATCTCGCTTTCACAATAATGGATGGATACAGCGCAAATTCTGGGCAGGTATTCAAATCAAAATTGATAAGAAAGTCAAAACAGGAGCAGCAGAGGATGATATAGATAACCTGATTAGCCTAATCGACCAGAATACATTTATTGGCTTACGTGACACTGTTGCTATTTTAACCATGTACAAGACAGGTATCCGCATTAGAACGCTTGGAGAGCTACAGGAGCATCATATAGACATCGGTAACATGTACTTGAACATAGACGGTTCAGCAATGAAGAATCACAAAAATCTAAAATTACCAATTGATGATGAACTAGCGCAATTGTTCAAGACACTTATTCATATGAACAATGGTATCCGCTCCTACTATGATATAGAGAACAAATATATCTTTATTACACAGAATGGCAGCCCCCTCAATAATAGCAAATCATCAAACAATGCGATTTCAAAGCAACTTAATAAATATAGTAAACGCTTTGGGCTTGAGAACATCAACGCACACGCTATAAGAAGGGCATATGCAAAAAATCTGCTTAAGAAGGGAGCGAGTGTACCTCTTATTAGTAAAGCTCTAGGACACTCTGACATAGCTATTACAACGCAGTATTTAGATTTAGATGTGGATGAAGTTGCGAAAGATTTACGAAATTATTTATGAAGCAATGAACGGTATAATGTGAAGTTTGAAGTGAACCTCCTGATATAAAATTTAGGAGGTTTTTTGTATTTTAAAAAATCATGTCAATGGTATGAATCGGCTACACTAAGTTGGACAAAAAAAATAAGGGCTATTACACTTAGACTACCAACTTAAAGGAGCGTGCTACTATGTCACGTCAACGTCG